>JBKJTM010000117.1:0-3811 GCA_046590805.1 Usitatibacter sp. | reverse complement strand
CGCCCCCTGAGACGTGGCTGTACGGAAAGCGACGCTTGAGTTCCTTGGTGGCCTCGATGAAATCCACCGCGTACTTGTTGTGCTCCTCGATGCCCGTGGCGATCGCGAAGATGTTCGGGTCGAAGATGATGTCCTCGGGCGGGAAGCCGACCACCTCGGTGAGGATCCTGTAGCAGCGCGCGCTGATCTCGGTCTTGCGCTTGAGCGTATCGGCCTGGCCTTTCTCGTCGAAAGCCATCACCACCACTGCGGCGCCGTAGCGGCGCGCGAGCCGCGCCTGCTGGATGAACTCCTCTTCGCCCGCCTTCAGCGAGATCGAGTTCACGATCGACTTGCCCTGCACGCACTTCAGGCCCGCCTCGATCACGCTCCACTTGGAGCTGTCGAGCATGATCGGCACGCGTGCGATGTCCGGCTCGGCGGCGACCAGCAGCAGGAAGCGCGTCATCGCGGCGAGCGAATCGAGCATCGCCTCGTCCATGTTGATGTCGATCACCTGCGCGCCGTTCTCGACTTGCTGGCGGGCGACCGTGAGCGCCTCGGGGTAGTCGCCGGCGAGGATCAGGCGCGCGAACGCCTTCGATCCCGTCACGTTGGCGCGCTCGCCCACGTTCACGAAGAGCGAGTCGTGGCCGACGTTGAGCGGCTCCAGGCCCGAAAGGCGCAGGCGCGGCTCGATCTTCGGGATGAGGCGCGGCTTGAAGCCCGCGACCGTCTCGGCGATCGCCTTGATGTGCGCGGGCGTAGTGCCGCAGCAGCCGCCGGTCACGTTGAGCCAGCCGCTCTCGGCCCACTCGCGGATGTGCGCGGCGGTCTCCCCGGGCAGCTCGTCGTATTCGGCCATCGCGTTCGGCAGGCCCGCGTTGGGGTGGGCGGAGACGTAGGTGTCGGCGATCCGCGACAGCTCCTCGACGTGCGGGCGCAGCTGCTTCGCCCCGAGCGCGCAGTTGAAACCGATCGAGAGCGGCCTGGCGTGGCGCATCGAGTTCCAGAAAGCCTCGACCGTCTGGCCGGAGAGCGTGCGTCCCGAGGCATCGGTGATGGTGCCCGAGATCATCACCGGCAGCCGCACGCCGCTTTCCACGAAGTGCTCGTCGATCGCGAACAGGGCCGCCTTGGCGTTCAGCGTGTCGAAGACGGTCTCGACCATCACGATGTCGACGCCCCCCTCGACGAGCGCGCGGGAGGCGGCCTTGTATGCGTCCTTCACCTGGTCGAAGGTGACCGCGCGATAGCCCGGGTCGCTCACGTCGGGCGAGAGCGAGAGCGTGCGGTTCATCGGGCCGAGGACGCCGGCGACCCAGCGCGGGCGCTCGGCGGTGCTGTACGAGTCGGCCACCTCGCGCGCGAGGCGCGCGCCGGCGAGGTTGAGCTCCTCCACCACGCTCTCGAGGTGGTAGTCGGCCTGGGAGATGGTGGTCGAGTTGAAGGTGTTGGTCTCGAGGATGTCGGCGCCGGCCTCGAGGTACTTGCCGTGGATCTCGCGGATCACCTCGGGGCGGGTGATCGTGAGCAGGTCGTTGTTGCCCTTCAGGTCGCGCGCGAAATCCTTGAAGCGCTCGCCGCGGTACTGGGCCTCGGTGAGCTCGTACTGCTGGATCATCGTGCCCATGGCGCCATCGAGCACCAGGATGCGTTGCTTGAGGGCCTCGTGGAGCGAAGCGATGCGGGCGGGGCGGGTGGCGATCGGTTGGTCCATTTTCGTCGCACCGGTGGAGACCGGTGCCCAGTTCGTAAACAAAAAACCCGTCAGCGGGAGCGACGGGTTTTGTGGGCCGGTCGCTTTAGCTGCATTTCTATAGCGCCCGCAAGCTGAGGATCAAATCGGCGCTGCTGATGGACGCTATTCTACGCGTCGAGCCCCGGCCCGGCAAACTCTGACGGCCATGCCCCGGCCTGCGAGTAGCTCTCATCGGGCTTGCGGAAACGCGTGAGGGGGTCGGCGACCACGGTGAGGCTCACTGCGGTGTAGGCGATCATCAACGCGGTGAGGGGGATCGAGGCAAGGATCGCACCCCTCCTCGAGCTCCAGGCGCCGAGCGCCACGCGGTGCGCGAGCCACACCGAGATGACATGTCCGGTGACGATGGCGACGGTCGCGATATGCCAGGTGAGCTTCGCGTCGATGATGCCGACATTCGGGGTGAACCCGGCGGTACCGAACAGGTTCCAGCCGCGGCCGAGCGGGTCGGAGAGGAGCGCCACGATGCCCTGCCCCTGCACCAGCAGGTAGGCGTGGTTGTGCGCCACCAGGTAGGCCACGGCGATGGGCACGAGGGTCGAGACGAACAGCCTCGCGACCTCTGAGGGCGAGTGGCCGCCAGCGAGCCGGGCCGTGAGCGCGCACGCGGCGTAGTACGCCGCGAGGCACGCGAGCCAGGTCCCGATCAACCCGAGGGTGCCGAGCAGCACGCCCTCGCGGTCGTGCCATCGCGGGACCCAGGACCCGAAGGCGGTATCGATCGCGCGCCAGGCCTGGGTTCCCATGAGCCCGTCGAACAGGACGGTGGAGAGCATCGCGATGAGGAACGCGACGGGAGCCGTATTCGGCGCTGCCACCAGGGCCCGGCCCCAGGGACGCAGCACCAGGCGCTTCGCGTCGCAGGCCAGGGGCGCAAAGCGCCCGAGCGTCTCGAAATAGAGCGCCAGGGGGTCGGCATGCCGTTGCCAGCGCTCGCGCCCGAACGCGACCATGCCGCCCACGTTCACGAGAGTCCAGGCCAAGGCGAGAGCCGCGATGCGCGCCGGCCGCGACGCACCGGGATCGACGACCTCGACGCCGGCGAAGATCAGGAAGAAGGCTACGGCCGGAGCCCCACCCACGCGATCGTTCCACCGCCGGTCGAGCGCGATGCCGCCGGACCTCCCGCAGCCGCGCGCGATGGCGTCGATCCCGTCGAAGAGCGTGCGCCAGGGATCGATCGAGGGCCATAAATTGCCCACCAGGGCGACGAGCAGGGACAAGCCAACCCAGCCGATGATCCAGGCCAGGGTCGGCGCGACATTCTTTGCCGGATGGGGATCGCCAAACAGGCCCGCTATCAACACCAGGAGGAACAGGGCGAAGCCCACGGCCCGGATCAGGGCGTGGACGATGGACCCGAGGGAACCCAGCGGGATCGACGGATCGGTGGACGAGCCCGACCGCGGGCGGCGAACTGCCGCGATGGCGACCAGGAAGGACAGCGCCACCGTGGCCGCGGCGCCCGCGACGAAGTAGCCCAGGGGCGCCGGGAGGTCATAGCGTTCGCCGAACGCATGCGCATTCGCAAACAGCGGCAATGACGCGGCGGCGAAGGCCACCGCGCGCCGCTGTCCACACATCATCGCGGGAAGACAGCCAATGTCGCCAGGGGCGGCCCGTGATGGTGCGCCGCGGCGCCGCCGTCGGCGTGCCACTCGAAGCGGAAGCGCCCCGTGGCCTGGGCGCGAAAGCGCCATTCGGCCGAGGTCCCCGGGGCAAGACGGGCCTCCAGCCGGTAGCCATGGAGATGGATTTCGCCGGGCTGATCACTCATGAGGATCAGGACCACGGAGTCCCCCTTCAGGACCTCGAATGTGCGCTGCGCGGAGGCGGGTACCTTACCGCTCGTCAGTGCCAGGGTGAACGCTTTCTCGCCGGCCGAGGGCGGCTGCGCGAAGGCGCTCGCAGCTGCCCACAACAAGCCGGCCCGGAAAACGGTCGCGGCGCGAAGCAGGCCGCGCCGCGGCGCAACGCCCGATCGCGGCATCGCCTACTTGCCGGACACCTCGTAGGCCTTCGAGTCCTTCAGCACCGAGAGCACGAGCGCCTTGGCGGCATCCATGCTGA
>JBKJTM010000010.1:0-7490 GCA_046590805.1 Usitatibacter sp. | reverse complement strand
TCACGCAAGGAACCCGATGAAGCGCATCCCCACCCCCGGTCAGCGAGCGATGGCGCGCCGGCTGACCGAAGTCGCCTTCGCCGTGCCCCAGGTTGTCGCCTATCGCGCCAGTCGCATGGCGTTGGCCCCGACGTCGCGGGATCAGCGCGAGATGAGCCTCATGGTGTCGGAGAAGGCTGCTGCCTTTTCCGAGGCCTGGATGGCGATGTCGGCCCAGGCCATGCGCGTCGGCTTCGCCTTGTCCACGAGCTTCATCCGCGCCCCCTTCGCATCGGTCTGCGTGACCCGAGCCAACGCCGCGATGCTGTCCGTTCTCGGGGCGGGACTCGCCCCGGTGCATCGCCGCGCCGTGGCGAATGCCAGGCGCCTCGCGCGAGCGCGCTAGAAAATGGTGTCAGAGTCGATTTTCGCAGTCGCTAGCGCGGCGGGTCTTGCGGATGGACGTATCGATTCGCCAATTCGATGCGATCCGCGAGCGGCGGGTGGGTTCCGCGAAGCGCGTGCACGATCGGATGGGGGCGCGGGTTGATGAGCCTGCCCCGTTGCACGGCGAGCAACCCTTCGGCAAAGGCCTGAGGGTCGCGAGTCAGCTCCAGCGCGAACACATCGGCTGCGTGTTCCTCGGCGCGCTCCAGGGCCCGTTGGAAGGGGGCCAGGAGGGCAAAGGCTACGGTAAGCAACGCCAGCAGCAGCGGTGCCGAGGCCACATCGTCCAATGAAGAAAAGCCAAGCCGCGCGGCATAGCGGCTGACAAGCAACGTTCCTGCCGCCTGCGCGAAGCCTAGCGCGAGGAGCATTGCCACGAGCGTGAACGCGGCGTCCTGCCATTTGTGCCACAGGGCCTGGTGACCCATCTCGTGCGCCACCGCCGCCAGCAGCTGCCGCCTGCTCAACTGTGCGATCGTGGTCTGTCCAATGACAATTTGCGCACCGGCGCCCAGGCCCGTCATCTCGGCGAACATCGGTTGTGCCTGCGCGGATGCGGGCTGCATGAGGATGCGGGGATCTCCTATCCCCGCCCGCGAGGCCAACGCCCGCAGTTCGACTTCCAGCCCTTTGTCCGGAAGCGACACTGCGTCGCCCGTGGACGCAAAGAGCGCCCCCGCTAGCTGAGTGGCGAAAAAGACGGGAACGAAGGCAAACCAAAGGAGCAACCACGTGCGGCCCCGTGCGCGCCGCAGCAACGCGTAGGG
Organism: Usitatibacter sp.; assembly: GCA_046590805.1. GTDB lineage: Bacteria > Pseudomonadota > Gammaproteobacteria > Burkholderiales > Usitatibacteraceae > Usitatibacter. The sequence goes on along the minus strand of JBKJTM010000010.1, from coordinate 6,297 downwards.
AATCCAAAGCAGTGCTGCGGCCAGGATGGCGCCAAGGGATACTCGGCCCCCCGCCTCGACCAGCCACGGGATCATCGCCAGAGTGGCACGCCCATGTGTCTGCTGGACCCACAACGCCAGCCCTGCAGGGGGCAGCAGGAGGATGCCCAGGAGCAGCGCAAATGCGGCGCCGAAGAGCGAGACCTCCAGAAGCCAGCGCCCGCCGCTCCAGCGACGCGCCCAATCCCGCAGCCGAGCCGAGGCCCCGAGGCAGAGGGCGGCGAGCACGGTGATTCCCCAGGCACCGCGGAAGGCCCATACCAGTACCGAATCCCAGTAGAGCCTAAGGGCTTCGGGGCTCGCCTCCGGTACGACCATCCAGGCGCCGGGCTCCACGCTCAACGTTGTTTCGCCCGCTCGCCCTCCTCGTAGGCTTTCATTCGCGCGCGCCAATCGGTCCAGTCGTAGGGCTTGCCCTCGGCGAAGCGCTTCTCCAGCTGGGCCATCACCCCGGTCCAGGCGCCATCGAAGTACTGGTACGCCTTGTCCCATTCGCCGCCGTCACCCCAGCCCACGTGGGTGAGGGTGACGCGGGTGCGATTGTCGCCCTCCGGCCGGGTGCGCACGATGACCACGGTGCGTTGTGCGCGAGCTTCGGGCAGGTGCGGCGGCGCATTCCAGGTGAACGAGATCATGCGGTTCTCCTGCACGCCGATTACCTTCATGTCGTCGGCGCCCTTCATGCCCGGTTTCGCGTAGGGATTCATGTGGACAGAGAAGGCGCCGCCGGGGCGCGCCTCGACGATCGCCTCGGGCGCGAAGAACGACTGGATCCCCTCGCTCGTCGCCCACGCCGACCACGCCGCGGCCACCGGCGCGTTCACCACGACTTCCTTGTGGATCGTGCGCTCCTGGGCGATCGCGAACGGCGCCACGGATACCAGGGCCAGTGCCAGGAGTTTCCTCATTTTGCATCCTTCCGCTCGAGGGGCCAGTGCTCGGTCTTGGTGCGCGCCGGGAGCACGAACTCCAACGCGCCGAACATGGCGTACATGAGGCGCGCGCCGACGGTCGGGCGCCCGGTCTCCACGATCGCCTTCAGGTTCTTCAGCATGAAATCGCCGCCGCGCTGCATTTCGGTGGCGGTCTTGGTGCCGGGCGGCAAGTCGTCCACGGTGAGCGTGACCTCAATGCCGCCCGTGACCGGCTTCAGCTCGTAGGTGACGACCGAGACCGGGTCGTCGAACTGGGTGAAGCGGTGGGTGTGCACGAAGCGGTGCGGCGGGTCGTATTCGAGGATGTCACCCTCGACGATCGTGTGCCGGCCGCTTACGGTGCGCATCTGGATGCGTCCGCCCCGCCTCAACCCCGTGGTCGCCATGCACGAGTTGAAGATCGCCCCCAACGGCCGGTCGACGCTCGCCAGCTCCGCGAAGATCGCCTGCTGCGAGCCGTTGATGACGACGCGGAACACGGCGCGCCCCCTGTCGATCGCCGCGGCCGGTGCCTCGGATGCCTTATCCACGCGTGCCCCCCTTCTTCTTGATGGGAATCGGTGCGTTCTCGAGCCGGTACTTGATGCGCGCCAACTGCCCGGCCCAGTAGGCGCTGAACTCGCTGGTCCAGCGGTCGTAGATCATGTGGATCGGCACTGGATTGAAATATAGGAGCCGCTCCCGCCCGACCCTCTCAGAGACAAGCAGATTGGCGCTTTCCAGCACGTCGAGGTGCTTCATCACCGCGACGCGGCCGATGTCGAAAAACCCGCAGACGCGGTTTACGTTGCACCCGGGCTCCTGCTTGAGGATGTCGAGCACTCGCCGGCGGGTCTCGCTGGCGAGCGCGGCGAACACGGAATCCATTTCGTCGGGCTTCATATGTCACTAAAAGGTGACATATGGCGCGGCGCTCGTCAAGCCCCTGCCTCGGTGCAGTTGGTGCAGGGCTGCAAAGGAGGGTATCGTCGGCCGCTGGATCGCCTCGAAGGCGACGGGAGGCAGGGGCTTTGACACGGACCATCGGACGCTACATCCGCTTCGCCGAGATCGCCATCGTCGGCGTCCTCGCGGTGTTCGCATTCCTCACCTGGCAGGAGCTCGCGGCGCTGCGCAAGTCGCCGGTGGTGCTGCCGAGCTACGTTTTCGAGCCGACTACCGATCCGACGCACGGCATGTCGATCGTGAGCCGCGGCACCTGGATCGCGAGCGGCGGGCGCGCCGAGCCGATGCAGACCGTGACCATCGAGTGCCGCAAGGCGCGCATGGAGTGCATGGAGTCGGCGGCGGCGGTGGTGTTCATCGGCGATCGCGGCTTGCTGGAGTCGAGGCAGACCCCGTTCGAGGTGGAGAAGTGGACTGACACCGAAGTGGTCACCAAGGCCTTTGTCGATCGTTGCGGCTCGCGCGTGCTGGTGCTCGACATGCAGAACCAGAAGACCCTGAGCCGCGTTTCCGCGAGCGTGGAGAAGGGCCTTTGCAAGGAGCTTCCCGCGCGCACCCTGGAGCTGGTCGCGGGCTATCGAGCCAGGGGCGGAGTCGAGGCGCCGCTGGCCAAGTAACCGGGGACAGACCGGTGAGCGCGCGAGGTGAGGCTGCCGGCGCGCATGCGCTCGCCCAGCCGCGCGATGGTCGCTTCCTCGAAGTCGAAGGCGCCGGAGCTCACGCCCGGCCTCGCCGCGTTCGTTCTCAGCGCTTGCGGGGGGCGCGGCTTTCCTTGCGCGGCGTCGGCTTGCAGGCGAGCCCGCGGAAGTAGAAGTCCACCAGCGGCTCGGCGTGCAGCTTGAGCGAGAAGCTCTTTGGCGCGAGCACCCAGTTGGCGATGAGGCCGGAGACGAGCGACATGGCGCCGATGGCGGCGATGCGCGGCTTGACCGTGGCCGGCAGGCGCCCGGCGCGCACGCAGGCGCGGAAGCCCGCCTCGATGGTTTTCAGGCACTCGTTCTGGCTCGCGATGTGGCGCTCGCGCAGGCCCTCCGCATCGCCTACGTACTCGCACTTGTGGTACGCGATATCGAAGACGCGCTGCACGCGCGCATCCCTCGCGGTGCGCAACAGCACCTCGATGGTGGCGCGGCGCAGGAGCTCCAGCGGATCGGATTCGCCGGTGGCGCCGGCGCGCGCCAGCATGTCCTCGGCCGGCAGCACCACGCGCTGCATCATGGCGTCGAAGAGCTCGGCCTTGTCCTTGAAGTGCCAGTAGACGGCACCGCGGGTCACCTGCGCGCTGGCCGCGATTTCCTCGAGAGAGGCACGCGCCACCCCCTTGTCGTGGAATACCGACTCGGCCGCGTCGATCAGGCGGCTGCGGGTTTCGAGCGCTTCTTCGCGGGTGCGGCGGACCATGCGGCGAAAGGTCTCCGGGAAATGCTGCATTTGACATACATACGCGGTTGTATGTAAATTATCGCGCTCATCCCCCCGTCCTGTAAAGAGAAAAAGCGATGTTCACCGCGCGGCGCCCGGCAATTCCCTTCCTCCTCTTCGTGCTCACCGCTGCCACGGTCGCCGCTTGCGGGCCAAAGGGGCCGCCGCAGGGCGCAGGCGGCATGCCGCCGACGCTCGTCGCCGTGCAGGAAGTCAAGCCGCAGACGATACCCGTGGACTTCGAGTACCCCGCCCAGACCGCGGGCTCGCGGGAGGTGGAGGTGCGCGCTCGCGTCGCCGGCATCCTCCTCAAGCGCAACTTCGAGGAGGGCGCGCCGGTGCGCGCCGGGCAATCGCTGTACACGCTCGACGCGGCGCCCTTCGAGGCGGCGACCAACCGCGCGGAGGCCGACCTGGCCGCCGCGGATTCCCGCCTCGCCCAGGCGCAGCGCAACGCGAGGCGCATGAAGCCGCTCCACGAGGCCAAGGCCGCCTCGCAGAAGGACCTGGACGACGCCGTCTCCGCAGAGGAAGTCGCCGGCGCGGACGTGAAGGCCGCCCGCGCCCGCTTGGCCGAGGCGCGGCTGAACCTCGGCTACACGCACGTCGTGGCGCCGGTGTCGGGGGTCAGCAGCCGTTCGCTGAAGAGCGAAGGCACGCTGGTCTCGGGCCCCGACATGCTCCTCACCACCGTGAGCCAGGTCGATCCGATCTACGTGAACTTCGGCCTCTCGGAGGCCGAGCAGTCGCGGCTCAAGCAGGACGTGGCGAGCGGCAAGCTCACCATGCCGAAGGACGGCAAGTTCGAGGTCGCGGTCCGCTTCGAAGACGGCCGTACCTATGCGCGCGCCGGCAGGATGTCCTTCACCGACGTGCGGATCAACAACCAGACCGGCACGTCGGACGCGCGCGCGGAGCTTCCCAATCCCGCCGGCGAGGTGCGCCCCGGGCAGTTCGTGCGCGTGGTGCTGAAAGGCGCCCAGCGCCCCGATGCGGTCACCGTGCCGCAGCGCGCCGTGATGGAGGGGCCGATGGGCAAGATGGTCTATGTCCTCGGCGCGGAGAGCAAAGCGGAGCCGCGCCCGGTGCAACTGGGCGAATGGACCGGCAAGGCAGAGGTGGTCGCGATTTCCGGCCTCAAGGCGGGCGACAAGGTGATCACCGACGGGTTGATGAAGGTGTTCCCCGGGGCGACCGTGCAGGTGGGTGATCCGGATGCCCCGCCGCCTGGTGTGCCGGGGAAGGGTGGGCCGCCCGCAGACAAGCCCGCGTCCACCCCGGCGAAGGCCGGGGCCCAATCTTCCGACCCGAAGAAATAGGCCGCCATGTTTTCACGTTTCTTCATCGACCGCCCGATCTTCGCGGCGGTGCTCTCGATCTTCATCGCGCTCGCCGGCGTCGCGGCGCTGCGCGTGCTGCCCATCTCCCAGTATCCCGAGATCTCGCCGCCGGTGGTGACCGTCATGGCCATCTACCCCGGGGCGTCCGCCCAGGTGCTCGAGTCCACGGTCGCCGCTCCCATCGAGAACGCCATCAACGGCGTCGAGGGGATGCTCTACATGAGCTCGACTTCCGCCGCCAACGGCGTGGTGCAGATCCAGGTCACGTTCAACATCGGCACCGACGTCGACAAGGCGGAGCTCAACGTCAACAACCGCGTGAAGCAGGTCGAGGCCAAGCTGCCGCTGGAAGTTCGCCGCCAAGGGCTCACGGTCGCCAAGGGCTCGTCGGCCTTCCTGCAGGTGCTCGCGTTCTATTCGCCCGACAAGAGCGTGAGCGACATCTTCATCTCCAACTACGTGACGCTGAACGTCCTCGACGAGGTGAAGCGCATCCCCGGGACCACCCAGGTCCAGATCTTCGGCGCCAAGGACTACGCGATGCGCATCTGGGTGCGGCCCGATCGCCTGGCGCAGCTCAAGCTCACGCCGGGCGACATCGCGCGCGCGCTACAGGAGCAGAACGCGCAGTTCGCCGCCGGCAAGGTGGGCGAGCCCCCGGCCGCCACCGGCCAGGAGCTGGTCTACAACGTGACCACCAGGGGGCGGCTCTCCGAGGTCTCCGAGTTCGGGAACATCCTGCTGCGCGCCAACCCCGACGGTTCGCGCCTGCGCCTGAAGGACGTGGCGCGCATCGAGCTCGCCGGCAAGGACTACAGCTTCAATGGCCGGTACAACGGCAATCCCGCGACGCTGATGGGCGTCTTCCTGCAGCCGGGCGCCAACCAGATCGACGTGGGCGACGCGGTGAAGAAGCGCCTGGAGGAGCTCTCGCAACGCTTCCCCAAGGGCGTCGCCTATGTGGTGCCGTTCGACACCACGATGTTCGTCAAGGTCTCGATCCGCGAGGTCATCATCACGCTCGCCGAGGCGATGGCGCTGGTGTTCCTGGTGGTGTACATCTTCCTGCAGAACTGGCGCGCGACGCTGATCCCGTTCGCCACGGTGCCGGTCGCGCTGCTGGGCACCTTCGCCGGGTTGCTCGTCCTGGGCTATTCCATCAACACCCTCACGCTCTTCGGCATGGTGCTCGCCATCGGCATCGTGGTGGACGACGCCATCGTGGTGATGGAGAACATCGAGCGCATCATGCGCGAGGAGGGGATCGAGGCGCGCGAGGCCGCGATCAAGGCGATGCGCGAGGTGACCAGCCCGATCATCGCCATCGTGCTGGTGCTGTGCGCGGTGTTCATCCCGATCGCGTTCCTGGGCGGCCTCACCGGCGAGCTCTATCGCCAGTTCGCGGTGACCATCTCGATCGCCGTGGTGCTCTCGGGGATCGTGGCGCTCACGCTCACGCCGGCGCTGTCGGTGATGATGCTGAAGCGCGAGCAGCGCCAGCCCGGGCGTTTCTTCCAGGCCTTCAACCGCTTCTTCGCCCGCACCACCGACCGCTACGAAAATGGAGTGGCGTGGATGGTGCGGCATGGCGCCTTCGTGTGTTTCCTCTTCGTGCT
>JBKJTM010000212.1:0-13022 GCA_046590805.1 Usitatibacter sp. | reverse complement strand
CTACTACGAGCGCTCGCTCACCAGCCTTGCCACGCTGTGCGTCGAGAAGGGCATCGTCACGCGCGAGGAGCTGGACCGCCGCGCGCAGGGCAGCTTTCCGCTCGCGACCGCCATCGGTCCCGGGCGCACAAATGTCGCGACTCGTGAACGCTTCAAGCCGGGCGATCGCGTCCGCGTGCGCGAGGACTACACCCCCGGGCACAGCCGCATGCCCGGCTACATCCGCGGCAAGGCGGGCGTCGTGGTGAGCGAGTCGCCTGCGTATCCGTTTCCCGACGCGCATGCGCATTCGGTCGCCGCGGAAGACGAGCCGACCTACGACGTGCGTTTTCGCACCGAAGAGCTTTGGCCGGACTCGGCCGATCCCGCGCTGGTGCACGTCGGCGTTTTCCAGAGCTATCTCGAGCGCGCGGAATAACAAAGCCCGGAGGAGACAACCATGCCGACCCGCCTTGCACTGGCCGCCGCGATCCTCGCGACAAGCCTCGCCGCGAACGCCCAGTACCCGGACAAGCCCATCCGCCTCGTCGTGCCTTTCGCGCCCGGCGGCGTGACCGACACCAGCGGGCGCGTCGTGGCCGAGGCGCTTTCCAAACGCCTCGGACAGCCAATCGTGGTGGAGAACAAGGCCGGGGCCTCGGGCAACATCGGCACCCACCAGGTTTCGCTGGCGCCTCCCGATGGCTACACGCTGGTGCTCGGCTTCGACGGCACCATCGTCATCAACCCGCACGTGTTCGTGAGCTTTCCGATCGACGTGCGCACCGACCTGGCGCCCGTCGGCATGATCGGCGATGCGACGCTGATCATCGTCGCGCACCCGTCGTTTCCGGCGAAGACGCTGCCGGACCTGATCGCGCATTCGAAGAAGCAGGTGGGGGGCCTTTCCTACGGAACCTCGGGCATTGGCGGCACGCCGCACATCGCGGGCGAGTTGCTGAACCAGAGGACCGGCGCGAACCTGATCCACGTTCCCTACAAGGGCGGCGGCCAGGCGATGACCGACGCTCTCGGCGGGAACATCCCGCTGGTCTACACCGCGGTCGCCGGCGCGATGACGCACGTGAAGTCCGGGCGCCTGGTACCGATCGCGGTGTCGAGCCGCACACGTTCGCCGTCACTCCCCGACGTGCCGACGTTCATCGAGGCGGGCGTGCCGGATTTCGAGGCCACCTCGTGGGTCGCGATCCTCGCCCCGCCGAAGACGCCGAAGCCGGTGATCGACCGCCTCAACAAGGAGCTGAACGCGGTGCTGTCGGATCCGGCCATCGTCGCGAAGCTCGGCACCCTCGGCATCGTCGCGGCGCCGGGAACGCCCGAGCAGCTGGGCGCGCGCATCGTGACCGACCTGGAGAAGTACGGCAAGGTGGTGAAGGCGGCGGGGATCAAGGCGGAGTGAAAAACGAGGGACGGACCCTGAACCAGGCAACGGCGTAAACCAGGGTCCGTCCCTACACTGCGGCGCGGGCTTTCACCGCCGCGATCACGCGGTCGTTGGAGTCGAATAGGCGCTTCACCAGCTGGCGCACCATCGCGCGGCCGAAGGCCACTTGCAGCGCGCTCGATGCGCTCTTCAGCGCCGCGGGCTTGAAGGCGGTGACTACGGAAGGCGTGAGGGTGCGAACGCTCGCCGAGCGCGGGCGCTCCGTGCCCTCGATGAACGCGATCTCGCCGAAGACTTCGCCGGTGGGCACGCGCCCGATGCGAACACCGCGGCGCATCACCTCGAGCTCGCCCGCCTCGACCACGAACACCGTCGTGTCCTCGCTGCCCTCGGTGATCACCTCGTCGCGCGCGGCGAATTCGTGCACGCTGCTGATGCGCACCGCCTCCCACAGCTCGGTCTCGGAGAATTGCTGGAAGAAGGACACGCGGCGCATCGATTCGAAGCGCGCGCTCTCGCTCACGCCCGCCGCATCGCCCAGGTCGGGGAACGCCGCGGAGAGCGCGTCGCGGAAGGCCTGCCAGGAAGCGAAGCGCCGAGCCGGGTCGCGATGCATCGCTGCCTCGATCGCCCCCGCGAGTGCCGCGGGCACCTGGTGCCGGCGCGATTCCAGCGGCACGGGCGCGCCGTGCAGCTTGTCGTAGATCATCCCCGCCTGCGACTCCCCCTTGTGCGGGTACGCGCCGGTCAGCAGGTTGTAGGCCATCACCCCGGCGGCGTAGATGTCGTGTTGCACGTTGGGCTCCGCGCCCTCGAAGTGCTCCGGCGGCATGAAGGGCAGCGTGCCCACGCCGATCACCTGCGTGGTGTCGCTGGTGGTGAGGTAGGCCGCGCCGAAATCGCTCACCTTGGGCGTGCCGTCGTCGGCGAGCAGCACGTTGTCGGGCTTCACGTCGCGGTGCAGCAACCCCTGGGTGTTGGCGTACTCGAGCGCGTGGCAGACCTTGAACATCACGTCGGCCACCATGGGAATCTCGAGCAGCGCGCCGTGGCGCGTGTGCGCCTTGAGCGTGCCGCCGTTCACGCACTCCATCACCAGGAAGCTGCGATCGCCGTCGGTGCCGGCCTCGTAGATCTCCAGGATGTAGGGGTGCTTCAGGCGCCCGGCGAGGCGCATCTCGTTCACCCACAGGTGCTCGAGCTGCTGCTTCTCCTCGTTCGAGGCGGCGATCGCGTGCACCACCTTGAGCGCGACGCGGCGCTGGTGGAAGCGGTCGACGACGAGGAACACCTCGGCCATCCCGCCCTGGCCGAGCTGGCGCACGAATTCGAAGCGTTGGGCGAGTGCCCCGGAGAATGCGGCTGGCGCGGAAATCTGGATGCTCCCGGTTTGGGGAATACCCTAACCCCCGGACGCCGATGCCGCAAATTACGTTTGTCGCCCTACCGGGGACAGACTCTTTTTCGCGCGCAAAAGAGTCTGTCCCCGGTCTGGTCACCAGCCGCTGAAGCGCTCCCAGGCTTCGGCCACGCGGCCGTCTCGGATCACCTGGTACTCGCAGTGCTGCGCGGCCGTGGCGCAGGCGTGGTTGGGCAGGATGCGCACCCGCGCGCCGATCGGGAAACGCGCGAAGTCGATGGCCCCGCCATCGCGTCGGGCGACGATGCCGTGCTCCTGGTTGGCGTCCACCACGATCAGGTCGTCGATCGGCGTGCCGTCCACCTCGCACACCAGGCCGTAGCCCTGGTCCACGGCCTGCTTCGCGGTGCCGCGGTCGCGCGACATGGCCATCCAGCCGGCGTCGATGAGCACCCAGTTCTTCTCGCGCTGGTGGCCGATCACGCTGCCGAGCACCGAGATCGCGATGTCCTCCAGCTTGCACACGCCGAGGCCGGCCATCACCAGGTCGTGGAAGACGTAGACGCCGGTTCGCACCTCGGTCACGCCCTCGAAGGAGTCGGCGAAGGTCGCGGTCGGGGTCGAGCCCACGCTCACCACCGGCGCCTGGTGGCCGCGGGCGCGGAGCGCCTGCGCGCTCGACACCACCGCTTCGCGCTCGCGGGCGGCGACTTCGCGAATCGCATCGGTCGAGCGGCAGTTGTACGAATCCCCCGCGTGCGTCATGACTCCCTGCAGCGCGTCGCCCAGCGCCGCTCCCACGGCGATGAGGCGCGGGCTTCCGGGCGCCACCCCGGCGCGGTGGCCGTCGCTGTCGATCTCGATCAGCGCGGGGATGCGCACGCCGTGCTTCGCGGCCTCGGCCACCAGCTCGTTCGCGCCCTCCACGCTGTCGACGATGGTCGTCACCTGCGCGCCGCGCTGCACCAGGCTCGCCAGCCGCGCGACCTTCGAGGGGACGATGCCGACCGCGTAGAGGATGTCGCGGAAGCCGTGGTCGAAGAAGTACTCGGCCTCGCGCAGCGTGGAGACGGTGATCGCGCCGTGGGGAGCGCCGAGCGCGCACTGGGCGACCTCCACGTTCTTCGCGGTCTTCACGTGCGGCCTCAACATCACCCCGTGCGCACCTACGCGTTCGCGCATCCGGGCGCAGTTGCGCTCGAGCTTCGCTGCGTCGAGGAGAAGCGCGGGGGTATCGAGGGCGTCGAGCATGATCGCCTAGAGCCTGGCCGCCACCTGCGCGCGGAACTGGGCACGGAAGCGCGACTCGCCGCCCTGGGCGGGGTGGCGGATATAGCCGGCGCAGAGCACTCCGTCCCAACGGCTGAGCGCCTCCTCCGCGACCTTGCCGACCGCGTACACCTTGAGCGGACGGGCGAAGCAGGCGAGCAGCGCGTCGAACGCGGCCCGGCCCTGCTCGACCTCAGTGCGTTTCGGCTTCCGATTGCTCGAGGGTCCGCAGGGCCCATCGGCCGCGCCCGCACCGTCGTCGCGATAGGGATGCCATGGGAAAGCGTTCCAGAGCACCACGTCGCGCGCGCACCCGGCGCGCTCGAGCTCGTCCCAGATGATGGCGGCGCTGCGCTCGCGCATCGGCTTGAGGGCGGAATCGGCGCTGGTGAGCGCGAGGGGTCTTGCCGCGACCTGGTCGCGCTTGCCCACCAGCTCGACCTCGGAGCAGAAAGCGATGCCGGTGAAGCGGCAGCCGCGGTGGCTGGGCGCCTCCCCGAGCAGCATCACGCGCACATGGTTGCTGCGTGTTTCCAGGTACGACTTCATGTTGGCCAAGCGTTCAGCGGGCATCTTCGCGCGCGGCGCGCGATCGCGGTCATCGTGGTCGCGCCACGGATTGAAGATGCACGGCGACTTCGCGGGGCCGGCCTCGAGGATGTCGAGGAAGCGCTGGATGGCAGTCAAGGGGGTCCAAATAATTGGTGTCGGAGTCAATTATCCGAAAAACGACTCCGACACCAATTATTTTAGCCCGCTTTCTTCACCGCCCCTTTCGCCTTCGCTTCGGCCAGCAGCCGGGCGCAGTCGGTGTCCTTGCCGGGGCCGGTCTCGATCAACGCCAGCGCCGCCAGCGGCGGGGCGATCGCACCCAGCGCCGCGCCGATAGCCGCCCGCGCCAGCAGTGGCCCGACCTTCGGCCGGATCCTGGGAGCCTTCATCGGTCCCGTGATCAGAAGCGGCGTGCGCAGCGCCAGCGGGCTCGTGTCCTTGGGATAGGGCCGGGTCTCGAGGTCGAGGCGCTCATCCTTGAGGCTGATGACGCCGACGACCTTGATCACCGTGTCGCTGGTGTCGACCACGAAATCGGTGGTGGAGGCCACGCCATCCTTCAGCTCGAAGCCGCTCACCGCGCAACGCAGCTCCACCTGGGCGTGCTTGCGGCCCAGCATCATCACCGATTCCGCGACGTCAAGGCCGAGGAGCTCGACCAGCAGCGCGCTGATGCGTCCGCCGTTCACCGCGAAGCTCGCCTTGCCGTCACTGGTGCCGAGGAGGTCGGCCACCGACTGGCCGTGGCCCACGAGGTCGGCGCGGCCGTACAACGTGCCGAGCGCGTCCTTCATCAATTCAAGTGTGGGGAACAGCTGCTGCAGCTGGAGCCCTTGCACGTCAATCCTCATGTCGCCGCGCATCGGTTTGCGCTTCGGATCGAGCGTGATGTCGGCGGTGACGCGGCCCTTTGCCATGTTGAAGTTGAGCGGCTGCAGCTTGAGCACCGAGTCCTTGAGCACCAGGTGCGCCTGCAGCGCATCCAGCGGCAGCTGCTTCGGCCGCTGCACTCGCTTGGCCGTGAGCTGCACGTCGGCGTCCATCTTGCCCCAGGCCTCGGTCTTGAAGCGGGTGTCCGGAAGGATGCGGTCGGAGGCCTTCCGCTGCGCCGACTTTGCCTTCTGTTCCGGCGCCGACGTCTCGCCCGGCCCGGTCGTGGGCGGCGCGCCGATGAGCGGCCCGAGGTCGTCGAGATCCAGCAGGTTGGACAGCAGCGTCGCCTTGAACATGGGACGGGGCTCGACGTTGGAGTACACCACGTCGCCGGCGAGGTCGCTGTCGCCCACCCGGCCCTTGAAAGCGCTGAAGTGCCACTCGTTGCCGGCGTGCCGAAGCTGCCCCGCGAGGTTGTACGGCGGCGTGTCCGGTAAAACGATCCCCGTGACCTTGCCGAGATGCTCGAGCGTGTCGCCCGCGAGCTTGAGGTTGAAATCGAGCGAGGTGCCATCGGTGGTGAGCTGGCCGTCAGCAACCGCCTTGGTCTTGCCGATCCTCGCCTCGCCGGCGAAACGCACCGGCGCCTCGTGCTCGGTGGCGAGCTCGGGGATCCGCGCCACGATCTTCGCCGTCTCGCCGCGGAACTTTCCGGTCGCCTGCGCCAGAAGCTCGCCCTGCTCCCCCGCGCTGCCCTTCACCTTGATGTCGAGCGCGGTCTTCTCCGCAGGGTCGAGGTAGACGATATGGCCGTCGTCGAGAAAGATCCGCTGCAGGTACAGCTTGTTCGGCTGATCGGATTGCTTGCCGAAACGCCACGTGGCCTGCTCCCCCTCGACCTCCAGCCCGGCCTCGGCCTTGCGGGCGCGGATGTAGGGCACCACGAAGAGGCCCTTGAAGAGCGGCAACAGGCGCACCCGCGCCGAAAGGCCTTCGACGTCCACCAGGTTGGGGGTCTTCGCCCACGACGGATTGCCGATGCGCAACCGCTCCAGCACGATCCCCGGGGGCCAGCCCCAGGTGAGCGAGAGGCCCTCGAGCTGCACCTCGCGATCGAGCTTCGCGGCCACCATGGCTTCCACGCGGCGCTCGGCCCATTCCGAGCGCACCGCCAACGCCAGCACGCCCAGCAGCACCACGGGAGCGAGCAGGATCACGGCCAGGACGATGAGGATGCGGCGGCGGGTCATGGAGAGTAGGAGTCCGGCACGCCTGGCAGGTTCCGTGCCGATAGTCGCCTGCATAAGCTGCCTGGCGTACCATTCCCGCACCCAACCGTGTGAGGAGGGCAGCATGGAACCCGTCGGCGTCGGTCGCAGGGCAGTGGCTGTCATCATCGATTCGATCCTGCTGGGCATCGTGGGATACCTGATCGCGTCGGTCACCGGCAACACGACTGCCGAGGGATTCAACCTCACCGGGGCGCCCTTCGCGCTTCTCCTCGTCGTATCGCTTGCGTACTACATCGTGATGGAGAAGACCTCGGGCGCCACGCTCGGCAAGATGGCGATGAAGCTCAGGGTGGTAAAGCAGGACGGCACGGCCCTCGACTGGCAGGCCTCGATCGTGCGCAACGTGCTGCGCCTCATCGACAGCTTCGCGTTCTACCTCGTGGGCGCGATCGCGGTGTGGGTTTCCAAGAGCAAGCAGCGCCTGGGCGACATGGCCGCGCACACGATCGTGGTGCGCGCTCAGTCGTGAGGGCGCTGCTGTTCGTCGCCGCCTTGGCCGCGGCGAATGCGGTCGCCGGGCCGCCGGCGGTGACGGACGTGGTGTTGTCCGAAGCCAGGGACGGGCCGGCGAAAAGCGCTTTCAAACCCACGACGCCGAAGGTGTTCATCCGCGCGACGCTGGTGGACATTCCGCCGGGGGCGAAGATCAAGGGCGAATGGATCGCGGTCAAGACCGGGGTCGCGCCGCCCAACTACACGGTGGATAGCGTCGAGAACACCGTGGCCAGGGGGAGCACGCAATATCACGGCGCGCTCGGCAAGCCCACCTCCGGCTGGCCCGAAGGCGACTACCGCGTCGACCTGTTCATCGACGGCACGCGGGTGAAGCAAGTGGCGTTCAAGGTCGTCAAGTAGGTAAACGGCGCGGGCGCTAAGCGCCGGCAGCGGCGTCGGTCAACCACGCTTTCACGCTGTGCGTTATTCCCCTGCCGGGCACGCGCCCGACGCAGGGCCGTTTAGAGGTAATCAAAGCCCACACCGGCGTCGGACTCGGCCTACATCCAGCCGCCGATTCCTTGCGCACCATTGACGACGATCGCAAGATCTACAACGACATGGAGGTCCATAAAATGAAACGTTTCCTGTTGAACATCGTGCTGGTCGCGGTCGCCCTGCCCGCCGCCGCGCAAATCACGCTCTACGGGCGTGAGAACTTCGAGGGCCGTTCGTTCAGCACCGAGCAGCCCGTCCGCAACCTGGAGCGCGCCAACTTCGCGAATCGTGCCTCATCCGCCATCGTTCGCGGCGGCCGTTACGAGATTTGCGACGACCGCGGGTTCGAGGGCAAATGCATGGTGCTGCGCCCTGGCCAGTATCCGTCCCTCGCCGCGATGGGCATGAACGACGCCATCACCTCGGTTCGCCCGGTGGTGCGCCAGGCGCAGGTCGAGGAGCGCCGGTTCGCGCCGCCGCCTCCGGTAGCCTATGACTATCGCCCGCGTGGTCAAGAGCGCCTGTTCGAGGCCGACGTGGTCGCGGTGCGCGCCGTATACGGCCGCCCGGAGCAGCGCTGCTGGATCGAACGTGAATCGGTCTCGGGTCCGCGGCAGGAAGCCAACGTGGGTGGCGCCATTGCCGGCGCGATCATCGGCGGCATCCTCGGCCACCAGGTCGGCAGCGGTCGCGGCAACGATGCGGCCACGGCAGGCGGCGCGGTCGCGGGTGCGGCCATCGGCTCCGGAACCTTTGGGAATACCTATAGCCGCGATGTGCAGCGTTGCTCGGACTCGCAGGCGAGCGGGCCGCCGCAGTACTACGACGTGACCTATCGCCACCGGGGTGTGGATCGCTACGTGCAGATGACGCGTCCCCCGGGACGGACCATCACCGTGAACCGCGACGGAGAGCCGCGCGCGGGCTGATCGGGGAAGTACGGCTGGAAAGGAAAAGGCGCCACAGGGCGCCTTTTTCGTTGCAACCTGACCTTGCGAAGAGAACCCACCAGGACCATCCATCGATGCTTACTCTGCACCATCTGGACAACTCGCGATCACACCGTGTTCTTTGGCTGCTCGAAGAGCTTGGCGTCCCCTACGAACTGAAGATCTACCGGCGCAACCCAGCCACCCGCCTGGCGCCGCCAGAGCTCAAGGCGGTGCATCCGCTGGGGAAGTCGCCAGTCATCACCGATGACGGTGAGGTGGTGGCCGAATCCGGGGCGATCATCGAGTACCTGGTGGAAAAATACGGCCAGCAGGCAAAAGGTGAAATCAGCCGACTGAAACCTTCGATGGGGACAAGCGAACACCGGCAGTGCCGCTTCTGGATGCACTATGCCGAAGGCTCGCTGATGAACTGGCTGTTGATGAAGCTCGTGTTCAAAACAATTCCCGATCGGCCGATGCCGTTCTTCGCCAGGCCGATCGCGCGGGCGCTGTGCGCCAAGGTGCAGGCCACTCTGATCGATCCCAACCTGAAGGCTGCGGGCGAATTCATGGACGCACACCTGTCGCACAACACCTGGCTTGCCGGAGATGCGATCTCGATGGCCGACTTCCAGATGAGCTTCCCCGTTGAAGCGCTGCTTTCGCGTGGCGCCGATGCGAAGGCCTATCCGCACGTGAGGGCCTACGTCGCACGCCTGCATTCACGCGCTGCATACCAGCGAGCCGTTTCCAAAGGGGGCCCGCCGATCGCCGCTTGAAGGCGTGAGGTGAAGCGCGTGCATGAAAAACCCCGCGCGGCGCGGGGTTCTGTGCGGTCTCGAGAGGTCGAGAGACTTTCAGGATACTGGCGGAGAGAGAGGGATTCGAACCCTCGATACGGGTTTAAGCCCATATAACGCCTTAGCAGGGCGCCCCCTTCGGCCTCTCGGGCATCTCTCCGGCGAAGCGCGATTATAACAAACAGAACGCTTCTCCCCCGCCGGGGTCCCATTCACCCATGGACGCCAGCCGCAGGAAAAAACTCATCATCTTTGGCGTGGTGCTCCTCGCGATCGCCATCGGGATGTCCCTCGCCTGGCGCTTCACCGGGTTGCGCGACATCGTGACGGTGGAGAACACCGTCGAAGCGATCGAGACCATCTCCAGCAAGTGGTGGGCGCCGATCCTGATCGCGCTCCTCTATACGCCGGCGAGCCTCATCATGTTCCCGCGCCCTCTCCTCACGCTGGCTTCCGCGGTCGCGTTCGGCCCCTGGAAGGGGTTCGCGGTGGCGATGGCGGGCGTAGTCTTCAGCGCCCTGGTCCTCTACCTGGCCGGCCGGCAGGTCAACCAGAAGACGGTCTCGAAGATCGCGGGGCCGCGCATCGAGCGCCTCTCGAAGATGCTCGGCAAGAAGGGCTTCCTCGCGATCGCGGCGGTGGGCATGATGCCCGCGGCCCCGTTCTCGGTGGAGATGATCGTCGCCGGCGCGTTGCGCATCCCCCTCCTCGACCTGCTGCTGGGCGTCGCGCTCGCGCAGCTGCCCGGCACCATCGGCACCACGCTGCTCGGGGGCCAGGTGGTGGCCGCATTCAGCGAAGGCGAGAAGATCAACCGCGGCATCATCGCGGCGGTGATCGTCGGGTTCATCGCGACCGGCTTCTTCTCGCACCGCATGTGGAAGCGGATGGAAGCGGCGGCGTGACCCTCTCCCTCTGGGGAGAGGGCTGGGGCGAGGGCTGTTAGAAAAGCTCCTTGCGGAAGAACGAATAGATCAGCGCATTGAACTGCGCCTGCTGCGCCGGCGTGCTGCCGGAGCCGTGGCCGCCTTCCACGTTCTCGAAGTAGAGGACGTCGTGCCCCTGCTCCATCATCTTCGCGACCATCTTGCGCGCGTGGCCCGGATGGACCCGGTCGTCGCGCGTGGTGGTGGCGATGAAGACCTTGGGATACTTCTTGCCCTTCGCCACGTTCTGGTACGGCGAGTACCTGGAGATGAACTCCCAGTCGCCCGGTACATCGGGGTTGCCGTACTCGCCGATCCACGAGGCTCCCGCCAGCAGCTTGTGATAGCGCTGCATGTCGAAGAGCGGCACCGTGGCGACCGCCGCGCCGAAGAGATCGGGGCGCTGCGTGAAGGTCGCGCCGACAAGGAGCCCGCCCTGGCTGCCGCCATAGATCCCGAGGTGGCGCGGCAAGGTCACCTTGCGCTTGATCAGGTCCTCGCCCACCGCGATGAAGTCGTCGTGGGTCTTCTGCCGGCCCTCGCGGCGCGCATCCTGGTGCCATTGCGGGCCGAACTCGCCGCCGCCGCGCAGGTTGGCGAGCGCGAAGGCGCCGCCTTTCTCGAGCCACGCCGAGCCGATGTTGGCATTGTAGGCAGGCGTCTGCGAGACCTCGAAGCCGCCGTAGCCGTAGAGAATCGTCGGGTTCTTGCCGTCGAGCTTCGCCCCGTCGCGCATCACCACGAAGTAAGGCACGCGGGTGCCGTCGCGTGAGGTGGCCTCGTACTGCACCACCTCGAGGCCCTTGGCGTCGAAGAAGGCGGGGAGCGACTTCATCTTCTCGCGCTCGTCGGCGCCGGCCCGCCCCAGGTAGCGCGTGGTCGGCTCGAGGAAGCTGTTGATCGTGATCCAGTACTCGTCGCCCATGTCGCGGTCGAGCGCGCCGAGGCTGATCGACGAGGCCGGCGGCACCGCGACCTCGCGCAGGCGCCATTGCGCGCTGTCGCGGCGCGCCTCGATGACCCGTCCCTTCACGTTGTCGAGGACATCGAGCAGCAGGTAGTTCTTGGTCACCGTGTAATCCTGCAGCGAGACCTTCGGCGTGGGCTCGAACACCACGTCGAACGCGCGGCCACCGGCGAGGAACTTGTCGAGGTCGGTCGAGATGAGCGAGCCCGACTTGAATGTGCGGCCGCCCACGGACCAGTCGCTGCGCACGCGCGCGACCAGCATCCCGTTGAAGGTGGAGACCTCCGCGTCCTTGGGCGTATCGAGCATCACCCACTTGTCGCCCTGGCGGATGAAGTCCTCGCCGTAGCGCGTGCTGATCGCGCGCCGGATCACCTCGTACTGGCGCCCCGGCTCGTTGGTGACGGCGGGCCCTGCGCCAACGTCATCCTCCTTCGCCTCGTAATGCGTCTTCGCCTGCGCGAGCGGCGTGCCGCGCTTCCACTCGCGCACTTGCCGCGGGTAGCCCGACTTGGTCATGGTGCCCAGCCCGAAGTCACGCGAGACATAGATGGTGTCGGCATCACGCCAGGCGACTGCGCCCTTCGACTCGGGCGCGAAGAAACCGTCCTTCACGAACTCCTTGGTGAGCGCATCGAATTCACGCACCTCAACGGCATCGGCGCCGCCTCGCGAGAGCGAGATCAGGCATTTGCGGTACTCGGGATAGAGGCAGGCCACGCCCTTGTAGACCCACGGCTGCTTCTCGTCGGCGGAGAGCTTGGTGATGTCGAGCACCGTTTCCCAGGCCGGATCCTTCTTGCGGTACTCGGCCATCGACGTGCGGCGGATGATGCCGCGCGGGTAGGTCGCGTCCTGCCAGTAGTTGTAGAGCCAGTCGCCGCGCTTCGCCACCGTCGGGATGCGCTCGCGCGAGGTGTAGATCGCGAGGAAGCGGTCGTACAGCTCCTTGTAGACCGGGGAGGATCCCAGCAGCGGCTGTGAGCGCGCGTTCTGCTCCTTCACCCACGCGATGGATTTGTCGCCGGTGACGTCCTCCAGCCAGAGGTAGGGATCTTCCTGCGCGTTCGCCATCGTCGCCGCCATCAGCAGGGGGAAAAGGATCTTCTTCATGGCTTCATCTTCTCTTCGGTCGGCGCCTTGTCCAGCTCGAAGGTGCGATGCAGCACGCGCACGGCGAGCTCCATGTATTTCTCGTCCACGACCACCGAGGTCTTGATCTCGGAAGTCGAGATCATCTGGATGTTCACGCCCTCGCCCGCCAGCGCGCCGAACATCCTGGCGGCGATGCCCGCGTGGGTGCGCATGCCGATGCCCACCAGCGACACCTTGGCGATGCGGTCGTCGCCCACCACGCCGCGCGCGTTGATCGCCGGCTGCACCTTCGTCTGCAGGATCTGCATCGCGCGCTGGTATTCGTTGCGGTGCACGGTGAAGGAGAAGTCGGTGAGGCCCTGGGTGGAGGCGTTCTGGATGATCATGTCCACGTCGATGTTGGCATCGGCGATGGGGCCCAGAATGCCGAAGGCGATGCCCGGCCTGTCGGGCACGCCCAGCACGGTGATCTTGGCTTCGTCGCGGTTGAACGCGATGCCGGAAATGATGGCTTGTTCCATGTTCTCGTCTTCCTCGAACGTGATGAGCGTGCCCATGTCGGTCGAGCCCACGTCCGTGAACGACGACAGCACCCTCAGCTTCACCTTGTACTTGCCGGCGAATTCCACCGAGCGTATC
>JBKJTM010000313.1:0-2519 GCA_046590805.1 Usitatibacter sp. | reverse complement strand
AAGCGCTTCCGCTCGCTCACCAGAGGCTCGCGGTTGAATCACGAGAGCCCGCGCTATTCACCCGACGGGCGCTGGCTGGCGCTCCTCACCCAGGACACGAAGAAGAGCCCGATCGCGGCGGCGCGCCTCACGCTGATCGATCGCGACACCGGAAAACTCCAGGTGATGAAATCCGCCTGGGACGGCGGCATCCACGCGCCGCTCGGATGGTCGGCGGACTCGTCGGCGGTGCTGTTTTCCGCCGAGGAGGACGCGCGCCAGCATCTCTTCCGCTGGCAAGTCGGCAAGCGCGCCCCGGAGGTCGTTTCTCGCGGCGGCACGGTGATGCATTTCGACGCGGCGGCGGATGCGGTGGCCGTCCTGCGCAACTCCATGAGCACCCCGCCGCAGGTCTTCTGGTCCTCGGCCGGCGGCGACGAGCGGCGCATCGACACCTTCAACGCAAAGGTGATGGACCGCCTTCGCCTGGGCGAGGTGCGCGATTTCCGCATCAAGGGCTTCGGCGGCGACGAGGTACAGATGTGGGCGATCTACCCGCCCGATTTCGACCCGAAGAAGAAATGGCCGCTGCTGCACAACATCCACGGCGGGCCGCACTCGATGTGGGGCGACAACTTCCATTTCCGCTGGAACAACCACGCCCTGGCGGCCCAGGGTTACGTGGTCATCTGCGTGAACTACCACGGCTCGTCCAGCTTCGGCCAGACGTTCAAGGCGTCGATCGAGCATGAGTTCGGCAAGCGCGAGCTGGTCGACGTCGAGGCCGGCACCGACTTCATGCTGAAGCAGGGCTACATCGATCGCGACCGGCTGGTCGCGGCCGGCGGCAGCTACGGCGGCTACATGGTGGCGTGGATGAACGGCCACACCGACCGCTACAAGGCGTACGTGTGCCACGCGGGGTGCTTCGACTGGGTGGGGATGTTCTCCGACGACGCCTGGTACTGGTTCCCGAAAGAGCTCGGCGCCTCCTACTGGGACGACATGGAGAAGGTGCAGTCGCAGAACCCGCTCGCGCGCGTGAAGCAGATGAAGACGCCGACGCTGGTGCTGCACGGCGCGCTCGACTACCGGGTGCCCGACGCGCAGGGGCTCGCCTACTACAACACGCTCAAGGCGAAGGGCATCCCGTCACGGCTGGTGTTCTTCCCGGACGAGAACCACTGGATCCTCAAGCCGCAGAACTCGCGGCTCTGGTACCGGGAGTTCTTCGCGTGGCTCGAGCGCTTCGTGAAGCCCGGCGGGAAGAAGAGTTAAGGCATTGAACCCAGATGGCCGCAGATAACCCGATGCCATAGCTTTCTAAAGCAGGTACAGGGCCACCCCCAGCGTCAGCGCGACCACGGCCGTCACGGCGGTGCGCAGGTCCACGAACCACGAGGGCACGAGCCCGCGGCGGGCGAGCCACAGGTCGAACATCCAGACGGCGACGAACAGCCCCAAGGCCGCGCCCAGCTGCCAATGCGGCGAGGGCAGCCACAGCACCCCCCAGGCGGCGAGCGAGGGAAGGGCGCTCATCGCGAATGCGATCGCGCGCGTGTTCGCGGTGCCTTCCACGTCGCGCAGCGCGAGCCCGCCCTCGATGCCGCCGAGATAGGAAAGCACGATCGCGGCGAAGGTCACCAGCGCCGCGATGCCCGGGATGCGCACCTGGTTCTGGGTGGAGAAGAGCATCGCGGTGAGCCCGGCGAAGACGAGCGCGCCGGCGATCGCGAAGATCCATGCAAGGCGTCTGACCATGGGCCTATCGTAACGCGGTTGCCAGGCGCGCCAGCAATAGCTCGACCTGCGCGGCGTCGTGGTAGACGCCAAAGCCGAAGCGCAGCCTGCGGTCGCGGCGATCGATCGCGATCCTGGCCGCCGTGATCCTGCGGTGGATCTCCTCGGCATCGTCGCACTCGAAGGTGAGGAAGTTGCCGCGCGCCACCTCGATCGCGGGAACCAGCATCGCGGGCGACAGCGCGCCGAGCGCGAGCCGCGCGAGTCCATCGAGGAAATGCTCCTGCAGCGAGAGCGCGTGGCGGTGCACGGCCTCGATCGTCGTGCCGGTCGAGGCAAGCCAGTCCATCGCGGCGTTGAAACGGTACAGCCCCGACGGATCGAACGTCGCGCCCCAGAAGCGATAGGCGTCCTGGGAATAGGCGACGCGCTCGCCGCGCGGGCCGCTCAGGCTCGCGAACGATGCGTACCAGCCGGTATCCGCGGGCCGCAACGCGCAACCGGGCGGCACGGCAAGAAAGCACGCGCCTTCCCCGGACATGGCGTACTTGTAGCCGCCGGCGAGGTAGAAGACGCGATGCTGGATCGCGGAGAGGTCGACGGGAAGCGCGCAGAACGCGTGGTACCCATCGATTACCACCAGCGCATCGCGCGGCGAGGCGGCGACGATCGCGGCGAGGTCCGGGACCACGAAGCCCGAATCGAAGAACACGTGCGAGAGCCACACCAGGTCCCAGGGCGCGGAAGCCGCCGCTGTCGCGAACCGAGCGTTGAAGGTCTGCCACGGCTCGGCGTCGATC
>JBKJTM010000294.1:0-15732 GCA_046590805.1 Usitatibacter sp. | reverse complement strand
CGGCGTGATGCTGATCGTGAGGTTGGACGCGTTCTAGGGTAGCGCGCCGAAGAGGTGGCGCGAGAACCGCTCCACGATCATCTCCACCAGCCAGTTGGAGACGTGGCGCGAGGCATTGTCGTCGGCGCCGAACGCCGGCAGCGTGGTGTGCGCGCCCAGCCAGCGGACGATCTCGAACGACGGCCAGTAATGGACGTCGGCGGCGGCGCTTTCCCGCATCACCTCGTGGAGCGACGCGCGCAGCGTCGTCTTCGACACGCAGTCGGCGATCACGGCGCTCGACAACTCCGCGGTACCGATGAGCGGCACCGGGCTGATGGTGAGATAGAGACGGCCATCCGGGTTCAGTGCCCTCACCAGGGCGAGCACCTCCTTGATGACCGTCTTGGTCTCGCCGACGGAGGGCGTGCGCATCGCCACGCGCCCTTCCGCGAGCAGCACGCGGTAGTCCTCGAGGAAAGCGAATTCGCCGCTGCCCACGTGGAAGAACGCGGGCGCCACGCCCAGCGTGAGCACCACCACCCTGGCGCCCGCGAGCTGCGCGCGCGCCCGCGCCAGGAACTCCGCGCCGTAGGTCTTCTCCAGCCGCGCGGTGTGCGCGAAGCCCGCGGGATCGACGAGCCCCGAGAGGAAGCCGCGGTTGGCGAGCGGCGAGTTGATGCTCTCCTCGATCAGCAGGTTGGTCGCGTCCACGCCGGCGCCCTTCAGCATGCGCGCGAGGTTGGCCGCGAAGCACGACCCGAACGTGGTCACCGGCGTGGAGGATTTTTCCAGCAACGGCAGCGCGGGCACGCTGTCGGCGATCAACGCGTCCACTGCCTGCGCGAACATCGGCGCATCCTCGATCGGGCACGGAACGTCCCAGCGTTTGCGCACGCGCCCGCCGCCCTCGATGCCGACCTCGGGCTTCATGGTGTTGAGGATGAAGTGCTGCTCGAACTTCTCCGGGAATGCTTCCTTGATCTCCGGCCAGGCGCGCTCGGCGATGTTGAACTTGTAGCTGAAGAGGTCGTCCAGCTCGCGCTCGGCATCGCCGCGGCGCCCGGTGCGCAGCAGCGCCACGATGAGGTACAGGTGCCACACGTAGAAGCGGTGCTGGGAAAGCACCTGGCGGCTGGCGCGCTCGAGCTCGGCGTAGCGGGCCTCGCGCACCAGCTGGTCGAGAGCCGCCACCATCTGTTCCTGGTCCATGGCGCTAGGCGCGGATGTGGTGACCGTGGGTGGCGAAGGACGCGCCGAACTTCGCTTCGCGCGCGGCGTCGGGCGTGAGGAGCCCGGGCGCCTCGGCGAGGTAGGCATCGATCGCTTCCCAGGGTCCGGGGCCATGGTCGGCTCGCACCGGGCGGCCGTTCACGATCGTGTCCTCGACCACCAGGTAGTCGCCAGGGCGCAGCTTCGGCACCCACGCACGCAGTTCGTGCAGCACATGGTCGCGCGAATGGTCCGAATCCAGGATCAGGAAGAGCGGGCCGCGCGCGGCAGGCAATAGCGCGAGCGCCCGCTCGACCACGGCGGGCGACACGCTGTCACCTTCCAGGAAATGCACGCCCTGGCACGCGCGGATGCGCTGCGGGCTCGCCTGGATGTCGATGGAGATCACCGGCCCGGCCGCGCCGCGCGCGGCAAGCGTCTCGGCGAAGAACACCGCCGAGCCGCCGAAGGCGGTGCCGGTCTCGATCACGTGCTCCACCTTCCGCTCGAAGATGATCTCCTGGTAGTTCCACATGTCGCTCGGCAGCTTGTAGGTGCGGATGCCGTGCCACAGGGTGTCCTTCCAGACGCCGGCCTCGTGGTACCAGCGCGTGTACTCTTCGCCCGCGCTCAAGGCCTGACTCCGACGACGCGCATGTCGCGCGGCTCGCGCAGCTTGAATTGCGCCGGCTCCTGGCGCACGTCCTTCAGGCCCACTTCGGCGAGCAGCGCCTGCAAGGATTCCGGGGTGTAACCCCAGCGATGGATCATCAGCGGGTCCTTCCATTTGGGGTCGCCGTAGAAGACCCACATGGTGCGCTGCCCGGCCTGGTCCTGCCGCGCGGCCTCGCGCGGATTCTCGAGGAAGGTCTGGCAGGCCGACTGGATGTTGGGGCACTCGACGATCATCGTCCCGCCCGGCTTCAGCACCCGAACCCACTCGCGCAGCACGTCGGCGATCTCCCAGCGCCAGAAGTGCTCCACCACGTGCACCGAGAGGATCTCGTCGACGCTCGCGTCGGCGAACGGCGCCAGGTCGTGCAGGTCGCAGATCACGTCCGGGCGCATGCCGGCGCGCGCCTCGACCACGTCCACGTTCACGTACCCAGCGAGGATCTTGTCGCCGCACCCGAGGTTCAGCTTCACCGCGCGCTCCGCGGTGTCCCCCGCGACGCGCGCCCATTGCCGGCCGATCTCGAAGCCTGAATGATCGCGGCCGATGCGGCGCTGCGCCTCGTGGATGCGCTTCTCGGTGGCCTGCGGGTCCGCGAGCGCCGCGAGCACGCCCTGCGCCAACCCCTTGCCGACCGGCACCAGGTCCGCGAACGGCTCGTAGGACGGCAGCCGATCGGCGATCGCGAGGCGCCCGGCCCACAGCGCCTCCACCAACCGGTTCGCGCTCTTCACGGTGTTCTTGTCCATGGCGCTCACCGGGATCCAGACGCAATCCGCGGCATCGAGCGCGACCCAGGTCGCCTCCGGCGACCAGGTGACGAGCTCGACCGAAAGGCGCGCGGGGTCGAAGCTCGCGACCGCCTGGACGAACTCGCGCGTGTCGTTGTTCGCCTCCGTCACCAGGGTCAGGTGCAGCGGCATGTGCGCGGCGAGCGCCTTCAACTCGGGCGAGCGGTCGATGATCCCGGGGATGTTCGACGGATGGCCGAACCAGGCGATGCGCAGCCGCGGCAGGCGCGGGGTGAAACGCGGCTCGCGACGCGGACCCTCGACCGGGTCGGGGATCACCGTGGCCTGCCTGCCGGTGCGGCTGAGCAATACCTCGGCCATGGCCGGCGTGGCGGCCACCAGCTCGTCGGCCAGCGCCGCCACGTTGCGGAAGTGCGGGCCGATGTCGGGCTTGTCGAAATGGTCGTCGCAGAAGTCGGCGACGATGCGCACACCGCGTGCCTTGAGGCTCGCGATCACCTGCTCGTTCTCGACGTTGTAGCTCTTGGAAAGGACCAGCGTGTCGCACGCGACATCGCGCAGCTGCGGCGGCGTGGGCACGCCGTGCGGCACGGTGAGGAGCTGCACGGTGTGCCCGAGGCGGGCGAGCTGCTGCGCGGGGATGAGCACGCGATAACGCGCCGAAGCGAAATCGGAGGTGGGTCCCGCGGGCCCCTGTCGCAGCGGCGCCATGGTGACGAAAGCGATTCGCATTGCGCCGATTTTAACAGTGATAAAGTCTGCCCACCCTCGCCTGAAGCCCATGGTTCCCGACGCCATCAACCTTTCTTCCGTGCATCGCGCGCTGGTGGTGAAGCTGCGCCATCACGGCGACGTGCTGCTCGCGTCGCCGGTGTTCCAGGTGCTGAGGAACCGCGCGCCGCACGCCGAGATCGACGCGCTCGTGTACGCCGACACCCGCGACATGCTCGCGGGCCACCCCGCGATCGCGAACATCGAGACCGTGGATCGCGCGTGGAAGCGGCAGGGCCTCGCCACGCAGGCGCGCTTCGAGAGCGCGCTGCTGCAGCGCCTGCGCGGCCGCAACTACCAGCTGATCGTCCACCTCACCGACCACTGGCGGGGGGCGTGGCTCGCGCAGGCGCTGCGGCCGCGGTGGTCGGTAGCCCCGGAGCGGGCGAGCCGCGCCTGGCGCTGGTGCTTCACGCACCGCTACAAGCTGCCGTTCCTCACTCCGCGCCATACCGTGGAGACCAACCTCGATGCGCTGCGGCGTCTGGGGCTCTACCCGGAGGAGCGCGAAAAGGCGTTGGTGATGGATCCGGGCGACGCGGCCCGTGCCCGGGTGGGAAGCCTGTTGCAGGCCGCCGGCATCGCGCGGCAAAGCTACATCCATGTGCATCCCACGTCACGCTGGCTCTTCAAGACCTGGACCGAATCGAGGAACGCGGAGCTGCTGAGACGGCTGGTGCGCGACGGGCATCCGGTCGTGGTGACCGCGGCCCCCGACGCGCGCGAGAAAGCGATCGTGGGACGCATCCTTGCCGAGGCCGCGGTGCCGGTGACCGACCTCTCGGGCGAGCTCACGCTGCGCGAGCTCGCTGTCGTGGCGGGGGGCGCGCGGCTCTTCTTCGGCGTCGATTCCGCGCCGATGCACATCGCCGCTGCGATGGGCACGCCGGTGGTGGCGCTCTTCGGGCCCAGCGGCGAGAAAGTCTGGGGGCCGTGGCGCGTTCCCCACCGCATCGTGGTGAGCGATCACCCGTGCAGGCCGTGCGGCAACGATGGCTGCGGCGGCGGCAAGGTGAGCGAGTGCCTCACGCAGCTTGCGGTCGACCGGGTTCACTCGGCGATCAACGAGCTCCTCGCGCGGCCGTGAGCGCGGCGCCCCGCCCCCCGGGCATGGCGCCTCGCATCGCGCTGGTCCGCAGCCGCTACGATCCGGCCGGGGGCGCGGAGCGCTTCGTGCAGGCGGCCATCGCGGCGCTGCGCGCCGAGGGTGTATCGCTGCACATCATCGCGCGCGACTGGCCCGGCGATGACGGCTCGGCGATCCTCCTCGATCCCTTCCACGCGGGAAGCCTGTGGCGCGACCGCGGCTTCGCGCGCGCCGTCTGCCGCGAGGTCGCCGCGCGCCGCTTCGACCTGGTGCAATCGCACGAGCGCATCTCCTGCTGCGATGTCTACCGCGCAGGCGACGGGGTGCACGCCCAGTGGCTCACGGAGCGAAAGCGCGTGCAGGGTCCGCTGGCGCGCCTCGCGACGAGCCTCTCGCCGCACCACCGCTACCTCCTCGCCGCCGAGCGTGCGCTCTTCACCGGCGCGCGGCTGCGCGCCGTGATCTGCAACTCGGCGATGGTGCGCGACGAGATCGCCGCGCGCTTCGGCACCGCCGCTGACAAGCTGGTGCTGATCCGCAACGCCGTGGATGCGGCCGCCTTCCACCCCGGCCTGCGGGCGGAGATGCGCGATCCCGTGCGCCAGCAGCTCGGCATACCGCGGGATGCGCAGGTTGTGCTGCACGTGGGCTCGGGCTTCGAGCGCAAGGGCGTGCGCGCGATGCTGGAGAGCGTGGCGCGCGCGCGGGGCAACCCCTGGGCGGTCGTCGTCGGGCGCGACAAGCGCGCGGCCGCGCTCATCGCCTTCGCCCGATCGCGGGGCCTCGGCGACCGCGTGCGCTTCCTGGGCTCGGTGTCGGACGTGCGCCCCTACTACGCGGCCGCCGACGTGTTCGTGCTCGCCACCCTCTACGACCCGCAGCCCAACGCCGCCCTGGAAGCGATGGCGTGCGGCCTGCCGGTGGTCACCACGCGCATGTGCGGCGTCGCGGAGCTGATCGACGAGGGATCGAGCGGTATGGTGCGCGACGCTCTGGACGTCGCCGGCATCGCCGGCGCGATCGAGCAGCTCGAGGGGGGCGAAGCCCTGCGCATCGGCGCGGCCGGCCGCGCCCGCGTGGAGCCTTTCACGCCTCGGGCGATGGCCGCGGAGTACCTGGCGCTCTACCGGCGGCTGCTTCACCGATAATGTCGGCCATGGAATCTCCCGCGGGCCTCACCAGCCGCCAGCTCTACGATCGCCTGCTCGCGCACGTCACGCCCTACCGCGGAGCGCTCTTCGCCGGCATCCTCGCGATGGTGGTCGGCGGGCTCGCCGACGCGGGCCTGGTGCAGCTCACCGGGCCGCTGATACGGGAGCTGTTCGAGAAACGCAACGAGGACCTCGCCATCCTGCTGCCGCTCGCGATCGTCGGCGTCTTCCTGGTGAGCGGGCTGGCGAGCTTCATCTCCGGCTACAGCACCCAGTGGGTGGGCTCCAAGGTGATCCTGGACCTGCGCCGCGAGATGTTCGAGAAGGTGCTGCGCCTGCCGCCGCGCTTCTTCGACGCCAACACCACCGCCAAGCTGGTGTCGAAGTTCACCTTCGACGTGAACAACCTCTCGGCCGCGTCCACCAGCGTGCTCACGGTGATCGTGCGCGACACGGTGACGGTTTTCGCCCTCGTCTCGATCCTGCTCAATTCCAACTGGCGGCTCACGCTGATCGCATTCCTGGTGATCCCGCCGATCGCGCTGGTGGTGCGCCTCTTCAGCCGGCGGCTGCGCACCATGAGCCGCGAGAGCCAGAAGGCGGTGGGCGGCATCGCCGAGGTTCTGGACGAGGCGATCGCCAACCAGCGCGTGGTGCGCATCTTCGGCGGCCAGGCCTACGAGAGCGCGCGCTTCCGCGATGCCGCCGAGCGCATCCGCCGCTTCCACATGAAGCACGCCGTCGCGGCCGCCGGTACCGTGCCGGTCACACAGCTGATCGTCGCCTGCGCCATCGCGGCGATCATCTACTTCGCCGCCGGGCAGGCGTTCGCCGGGCGCACCGACGTGAGCGGCTTCGTGGTCTTCATCGCGGCGACCGGAATGCTGCTGCAGCCGCTGAAGCGCCTCACCGGATTGAACGAGCAGCTGCAAAAGGGGCTCGCGGCATGCGAGAGCGTCTTCGGCCTGATCGACGAGGCGGCCGAGGACGACCGCGGCACGGTGGCGCTCGAGCGCGCGCGGGGGGAGCTCCGCTTCCAGGACGTAAGCCTCGTGTACGACGGCGGCGCGGGGCCCGCGTTGTCGCAAGTCACGCTCGCCATCGCCCCGGGCGAGACCGTGGCGCTCGTCGGCCCCTCGGGCAGCGGCAAGTCGAGCCTCATCCACCTGCTGCCGCGCTTCTACCATCCGTCGGCGGGGAGACTCACCCTCGACGGCCACGACCTCGAGTCGCTCACGCTCGCGAGCCTGCGCCGCCAGATCGCGCTGGTATCCCAGAACGTGGTGCTCTTCAACGACACGGTGGCGGCGAACATCGCATACGGGCGCGGCGAGTCGGTGAGCCGCGCCGACATCGAGCGCGCAGCCGGGGCCGCCCACGCGATGGAGTTCATCCGCGCGCTGCCCCAGGGCCTCGACACCGAGATCGGCGAGAACGGCGCCAAGCTCTCCGGCGGGCAACGCCAGCGGCTCGCGATCGCCCGCGCGATCCTCAAGGACGCGCCGATCCTGCTGCTCGACGAGGCGACCTCCGCGCTCGACACCGAGAGCGAGCGCGCAGTGCAGGCGGCGCTCGAGGCGCTGATGCAGGGGCGCACCACGGTCGTCATCGCGCACCGCCTTTCCACCATCGAGAAGGCCGACCGCATCGTGGTGCTGTCGCAGGGACGCATCGCCGAGATCGGCAGCCACCGGGAGCTGCTCGACCGCGGCGGGATGTACGCGGGCCTGCACCGCCTGCAGTTCGCGCCCGCTTGAAGATCCTGCACACCGAGTCCTCGCTCGGCTGGGGTGGTCAGGAGATCCGCGTGCTCACCGAGGCACGTGGCGTGGCGCGTCGCGGGCATACCGTCGCCATCGCCGCGCCGCGCGAGGCACGCATCTTCGCCGAGGCGCCGTCCTATGGGGTCGAGATCGTCGAGCTGCCGATCGCCCGCAAGTCGATCGGGGGCGCCGCGGCGGTGAAGCGCTTCCTCGACGGGCGTCCCTTCGACGTCGTGAACACCCATAGCTCGACCGACAGCTGGCTGGTGACGCTCGCCGGCGTCATGGCAGGCCGGATGCCGGCGATCGTGCGCACGCGCCACATCTCGTCCCCGGTACCGCGCAACTTCGCCAGCCGCTGGCTCTACGCGCGCGCCGACCGCATCGTGACCACCGGCGAGCGGCTGCGCCTGCAGGTGATCGAGGAGGCCGGGGCCGATCCCGCACGCTGCATCTCGATTCCGACCGGCATCGATCTCGCGCGCTACCGGCCCGGCGATCGCGCCGCCGCGCGCGCCCAGCTGGGGCTCCCCGCCGACGCACCGATCGTGGGCATCGTCGCCACACTGCGCAGCTGGAAGGGGCACCTGCACCTGCTGGAGGCGATCGCGAGCCTAGCGCGCCCCGAGGTGCGGCTGGTGGTGGTAGGAGACGGACCGATGCGCGACGCGCTCGTGGCGCGCGCGGCCGAGCTCGGGATCTCCGATCGGGTGACCTTCGCCGGCAACCAGCGCGAAGTGACGCCCTGGATGCAGTCCTTCGACCTCTTCTGCCTGCCGTCCTATGCGAACGAGGGCGTGCCCCAGGCCCTCGCCCAGGCGATGGCATGCGGGCTCGCGGTGGTGACGACTCCCGTAGGCAGCATCGCCGAGCTGGTCGACAACGGGCGCACCGGGATGATCGTGCCGCCCGCGGAGCCGCCGGTCCTCGCGCAAGCCATCGCCGTGCTGCTCGACAACCCCGCGCGCCGCAAGTCCCTGGGCGATGCCGCGTCGGCGGAAGCCCGCAAGCGCCTGGGCGAGGACGCGATGGTGGACGCGATGATCCGCGTCTTCAGCGAAGCGCTGGCTTCCTCATCACCGCCCAGATCGTCTGCACGTAGCGGTTGAAGTAGCGCTCGCCCGGATAGCGCAGGCGCCGCGCGGCCCGCACCCAGGGCGCGCGGTGCTGCTCGGTGCCGAACATCTCCACCATCTCCAGCCCGTGGCGCGCCGCCTGTGCAACGATGAAGTCCCGCGCCTGCGCATAGCTGAAGAACCACTTGTGGCGGTCCGGCGGGCGATCGGCCGGGAGCCCGTAGTGCGCGAAGTGCCCGTGACCGCGCTCCACAGGCCGGCGCGCATCGCGCCAGCAATTCGGCAGCGAGACGATCACATGCCCGGCGCTCACCCGCGCGAGCTCGCCGAAGACATGATGCAGGTGGTCCAGGTGCTCGAGCACCTCGATGCAGATCACGGTCTCGAAGGACCGGTCCCCGAAGGGCAGCGGCGCGGACGCATCGAGGTTCACGATCACGTCGGGATGGCCGACGATGTCGATGCCGATGTAGCGCGCGCCGGTGAGCAGCTCGCGCAGCGGCGCCTCGTAGCAGCCTACGTCGAGCACCGACTGCGCGAGGTAGGGCGCGAAGCGGCGCGCGACGTAAACGCTGCGGCTGCGGCGCTCGGCGAAGGTCGCGAGCTCCGTCGTCAGGCCATCGGGATTCGTCATCGGCGAACGCGGCTCGCTGGGGGTCCGGCATTCTAACCCGTGCGGTATAGTGGAAGCGCTCATGCAAAGCCGCTTCCTCACGCGCACGCGCATCGTGTCGTCCGCGTTCCTTGGGGCCGCGCAGCGCCAGCGCCCCAGCGAGCATCCCGACCGTGTCCTCATCGCCCATCATCCGAAGATGATCGGCGACACGTTGCTGCTCTCCCACCTGGCGGCCAAGGCGCGGCACGCGTGGCCGCGGGCAGAGATCGTCATGACCGCCTCGCGCGCCACCCAGCCGCTCTTCGAGGGACGCCCGTGGAATGTCGAGGCGCTCCCCTACGAACCCGACGACGTCGGCACGCTTGCCGCGTTCACCAAGCGCGGCCGCTACGACATCGCCTTCGTCCCCGGCGACAACCGCTACGGCTGGTTCGCGAGAGCGGTCGGAGCGCGTTGGGTGGTGGGGTTCTCCGGCGACCGACCCGGCTTCAAGGACCTGCTGCTGGACGAGCTGCACGATTACCCGTCGGTGCCGGACACCTGGGGCGACATGGCGGCGAACCTGGTCTCCGGCGCGAGCCCCGCGCCGTATCACCCGACGCAGTGGCCGGCCCCTGCCTTCGCGGCTTTCGACATGCCCAAGGTTCCCTATGGCGTGATCCACCTGGGGGCGAGCACCGCGCTCAAGCGCTGGGTGCCGGAGCGCTGGGGCGAGCTCGCCGCCCACCTCGAGTCGCGCGGCCTGGAGATCGTGTGGAGCGCGGGCCGCGGCGAGGAAGCCCTGGTGGCGGCGGCCGATCCCCACGGCAAGCGGCGCTCCTACGCCGGCACGCTCGACCTGCCCCAGGTGTGGAACCTGCTTGCGCACGCCAACCTGATGGTGACGCCGGACACCGGCATCTCGCACCTCTCGCGCCTCACCTTCACGCCCACGGTGACGCTGTTCGGTCCCGGCACGCCGCAGCTCGTCGGCAGCGGGCGTTTCTTCCGCGACGCCCCCTGGACGCCGGTGATCGTCGATCCCTTTCCCTGCCGCGACCAGCACATCCTCTTCAAGCGCGACATCGAATGGGTGCGGCGCTGTTCGCGCACCACGCGCGAGTGCGCCTCACCCACCTGCATGCTGGCGATCGAGCTGCGCCAGGTGATCGAAGCGATCGGCGGCCTGCGCCCCGAGCTCGGCTGAGCGCCCTCGTTGAAGCGCGACGCGCGGGATAGGACCCTTCCTACTGCGCTGTAGGGCCTCGCGGCGACCGCAGGCCAGAGGCTTCCTTTGCGTATCGCCCGGACCATCACGCGCCAGCCGTTCTAGCGGGTGCTACGCTGCGGCCATGCTCGCGGCCTCGCTCTCGGCGACCATCGTCGCCTATCGCACCGATACCCGCATCCTCGAATCTGCGCTGCGCTCGCTCGCGCGCGCGGTCAAGGAGGCGCGCGCCGCGGGGTTGCTGGGAGCTGTCGCGCTGCACATCGTCGACAACAGCCCCGTTGACGCGCGCGACATGGCCGCGGAAGCCGTCGGCGCCTGGCCCGCGGGCGCGGGAAGCGTCTCGCTCGTCGCGGGACATGGCAACGTGGGCTATGGGCGCGCGAACAACCTCGTGCTGCAGAGGCTCGCCTCCGACGTTCACCTGGTGATGAACCCGGATGTGGAGCTCGCGCCCGGGGCGCTTCGCGCCGGACTCGAGGCGCTCGCAAGCCATCCGGAGATCGGCCTCGTGGCCCCCGCGGTTCAAGGCGAGGACGGAGTGCCTCAATACCTCTGCAGGCGATATCCGTCGGTGTGGGTCCTCTTCCTGCGCGGCTTCGCCCCCGCGGCGCTGCAACGCCGGTTCAGCGGCGCGATCGAGCGCTACGAGATGCGCGACCTGATCGGCGACGGATTGCTCACCGGCGTGCCGCTTGCGAGCGGCTGCTTCATGCTGATGCGCACCGCCCTCTTCGCGAAACTGGGCGGCTTCGATCCGCGGTTCTTCATGTACTTCGAGGATTACGATCTCAGCGTGCGCGCGGGACGGGAGGCGACCGTGGCCTACGTCCCCGAGGCGCGGATCACGCACCATGGCGGCGAGGCCGCTCGCAAGGGCGTGCGCCACATCGCCTGGTTCGTCGCTTCCGCCTGGCGCTTCTTCTCGCGGCACGGCTGGCGCCTGCGCTAGCGCCGCGCTAATCGCCCGTGGCTGTCCGCGCGAGGAACTCCTCCAGCGCGCGGATCGGCTCGTCTCGCTCGAAGAGCTCCCCGCGTCGCTGGGCGATGCGTTCCGAGAGGTCCTTGCGCCGGTCGCCATCCCGGCCGAGCTCGACGGCGGTACGGACATAACCCTCCGCGTCGCGCGCCACCAGCTCGTCCAGCCCGATCATCGCCAGCATTCCCTGACTCTGGCGACCACGCATCAGCGCGCCGGGCAGCGTCACCACCGGCAACCCGCTCGCCAGCGCGTCGAGCGAGGTGTTGCCGCCGGACCAGTGAAGCGAATCGAGCATCACGTCGCAGAGCTGGTTCAGGCGCAGGTAGGACGGATGCGCAATGTTCGGCGCGATGAAGAGCACGCGCTCGTTGATGTCCATGCCACGCTTCCTCAACGCGCGTCCCAGGCGAGCCGCGAAGGCTTGCGTGACGGCGTCGTGGTTGGACGCGAACATCACCGCGACACCGCGCGCATCGCCCGCCAGGACATCCGCGATCAGCGCGTCGTTGTCGGGATGGATCTTGAAGAGCGACTGTGGCACCAGGTAGGCGGTGCGGTCATCCGGGATGCCGAAATCGGCACGGCTCTCCGCGGTGCTCGCGACCGGGATGCGGTAGCGCGTTCCGAGCCCCGGCAACAGCGCGAGGCGCTCGCTGTAATGCTCATCGCTATTGGCAGGCTCCATGGCCGCGCTCGAGATGAACCAGTCGACGTTCGACAGCCCGGTGGTGTTCGGATGTCCCCAGCCCGCGCATTGCACCGGTGCCAGGCGCAGCCCCGCGAGCGTGAAGGTCTCCGCGTGCATGCCCAGCTCCGGATAGACCAGCACGTCGAGGGAGTCGGCGGCGACGTGCTGCGCGAGCGTGTGGAGCGGCCTGCCGGGCAGGTGGCGGAAGGTGCCCGCCGCGGCGGCGATGGTGCGCGTGTCGTCGGCGACGAACTCGTTGGTGTAGTAGACGAAGGACTCGAAACGCGAGCGGTCGAGATGCGTGATCCAGGAGGCGAAGTAGCGTCCCGCGGTGCAGTTGAAGAAGAAGTGGCTCAGGAACCCCACGCGGATGCGCTCGCCGCGCGGGCGCCGCGCGCGAGGCGCAAAGAGCTCCGGCACCGCGGGTTCCAGGATGCGACGCTGCAGCTCGCCATAGCGTGCCTGCAGCGCGCGATCGTCGCGCCCCTGGTAGGCGAGGTAGAAGTTGGTCCAGCGCGCATCCGCGAGCGCGCGCTCGGCGCTCGGGAACCGGAAACGTGGCGCCGCGTCGTGCAGCCGTTCGAGCCCCGCGGAATACTCGCGGCGCGTCTCCTCCAGGTGCTCGACGCTGTCGTAGTGCTGCGGCAGCGTGAGATTCGCGCCGAGCGCCGCCTTCAGGTTTCCCGGCGCGCTCTCGGAGGCTTGCCGGTACGCACGCCTCGCGTCCTCGACCAAGCCCACTTCAGCGAGCATCTCGGCCTGCGCATTGCGGGCCTTGAGGTTCTCGGGCGCGGCGCGCAGCGCCATGTTGTAGGCCGCCATCGCCGGCTGCGTCTCGCGCTTGCGGCGATGGATGTCGCCCAGCAGCAGCCAGCCCTCCACCATCCGCTCGTCGCCGCGCACCGCGGCCTGGGCGTGCTCGAGCGCGCGCTTGGAGTCACCGCGGAGGTTGTAGAGGCGCGCGAGGTTGAAGTGCGCGAGCGGGTACGCCGCGTCGAGCGTGAGGGTGTGGGTGAAGGCGCGAGTCGCCTCGTCCAACCGCTCCATCGCCTGCAGCGCGATGCCCACGTTGTTCCACGCGCGCACGCTGCGCGGCTCGGCCTCGGCGGCCGCCTGGAAATCGCGCAGCGCCACGGCGGGATTGCCCTGGTCGAGGTGGACGCGGCCCAGCTCGAGATGGCCGACACTCCATTTGGGCAGCGCCGCGGCGACGCGCGCGAAGCGTTCCTCGGCCGCGGCGAGGTCGCCGCGATCGTGCAGTACGCCGCCCTCGAGCAACAGGAAGTTGGGCTTCTCGCCGCCGGTGGCGATCGCGCGACGCGCGCTCGCCTGCGCCTCGTCCAGGCGCCCCGACTGGTGCTCGGCAACGCCCTTCAGGTGCCACACGTCGGGCATGCCCGGATTGGCGGCAAGCACGGACGCGTAGGCCGCGATGGCGCCCGCGAGGTCGCCCCGCTGGTGCAATGCGCGGGCCTGCTGCAGGTCGTGCTCGCTCATGGCAGCGACGCCTCGCCGGCCCCCTGCGAGGCGCCGCTGCCGGCGGTCCATCGATGCGGAAGCGCGACCAGCCCATAGTCGCGCGTCTCTCCCCGGACCACGAACTCCACCTCCACCGTGTCGAAGAGCCGCAGGCCGTCGGTGTCGAGCGTGTGGACGCGAAGGAGGTACTTGCCCGGAAGGAGCTGCAGGCCTTCGAAGTGCACGGCGAAGCCGAAGCGCCGCGGCGCGCGGCGTTCGGGCCGGAAGTCGCCTTCGTTCGAGTGCGAGCCGTAGATGGAGCTGCCGTCGGCCCGCACGATGCCGAACAGGATCACCGGCGGCTGGTCGTCGGGCTCGAAGGCGCTGCCCTGGAGCACCAGCGTCTCGCCCTGCGCGAAGGTGGCGCAGCGCTCGCCGCGGCCGTTCTCGGTCCACGCGCCGATGATCTTCGGATAGGGGCCTTCGGGAAGCCTCGGGGCATTGCCCGGCTTGCCACGCTTCTCCTCGTGATAGGTGAGGTACTCGCGCGTCACGTCGAAGCTCGATCCGCGCATGCGCACGCGGCCATGGTGGATCCAGAGCGCCTCGGGACAGAGCGTCTGCACGTGGAACATGCTGTGCGAGCAGAGGAGCAGCGTGCCGCCGTTGTGCAGATAGGCCTTGATCCAGGCGATGCACTTCTTCTGGAACGACTCATCGCCTACTGCCAGCACCTCGTCGGTGATCAGCACCTGGGGCTCGAGCGCGGTCGCAACCGCGAATCCCAGGCGCACCACCATCCCGGAGGAGTAATGCTTGATGGGCTCGTCGATGTGCGGGCCGATGTCGGCGAACTCGATGATGGAGCCGATGCGCTCGCGCACCGCGTCGCGCGAAAGGCCCATCAGCGCGCTCGACAGGTGGATGTTCTCGCGGCCCGTGTAGTCGGGGTGGAAGCCGCTGCCCAGCTCGAGGAGCGCGCCCACGCGCCCGTTCACCTCGACCGTGCCGGCGCTCGGCCGCACCACGCCCGCGATGATCTTGAGGAGCGTCGACTTGCCGGCGCCGTTCTCGCCGATGATGCCGAGCGACTGGCCCTTCAAGAGCTCCAGGTCCACGGATTCGAGCGCGCGGAAGTGCGGCATGCCGCCCGAGCGCAGCAGCAGCGCCGCGAGGGTGCGGAAGCGGTCGGTCCCCGACGCGATGCGCGGATAGTCCTTGGTGACGCGGGCCAGGCGGATCAGGGTGCTCGCGCCGCTCACAGGAAATCCTCGAAGTGGGGCGAGAGCCTGTCGAACACCCACATCCCGGCCCCGAACACGGCGAAGCATGCCAACGCGGCGATGGCATCGCCCGGCACCAGCCCCTGGCCGAGGAGCAGGACCTCGCGCAGGCGCTCGGAGAACCACCCGAGCGGATTGGCCTCGACCCAGGGCCGGGCCCACGCCGGGACGATGCTTGCCGGGTAGAGGATCGGGGAACCGTAGAAGAGCAGCATCAGGGCGACCTGGACGGCATGCTCCACGTCGCGCAGGAGGGTCTGCAGGGCCGCCAGGAACGCTCCCAGGCCGATGGCGAGGAAGAAGTAGGGGATCAGCATGGCGAGCGCCAGCGGCACTCCCGAGAGGCGTATGGGCTCGCCGGCCACGCGCAATGCCACCAGGACGGCGGCAAAGCCCACGGCATGGATGGCGTAGCAGGCGAGCACCGACGAGTACACCAGCAGCCGGTGGGGGAACGCCACCTTGCGAATCAGCTCGCCATTGGCGGCGACCGAGCCCAGGGCCCGGCTCAGGGCCTCGGAGAACATGATCCAGGGCCAAAGCGCGACCGCGACGAAGGCGAGGTAGCTCACCTGCGGGTAGCCCGCGGGCACGCCCACGCGGAAGAACTGGCTGAAGACCACCGAGAGCACGGCGAGCTGGAGCAGCGGATGCAGGAGCGTCCAGGCGAGGCCGCTCACGCTGCCGGCATAGCGCCCGAGCACCTCGCGGCGCGTGAAGGACAGGAGGAGCCAGCCCCAGCGCGGCGAGTGCGCCGCAGGCATCACGACGCCCTGGCGACCTTCGCGCGCTGCGCCGGCTTCTCGATCATCGAGTCGCGCTCGGCGAACCACTCGCGCGAATACTCGCAGTCGCGATACTCGTCGAAGTAAGGGCCGCCGATGGTGAAGTGCACCAGGCCCGCCTCGGCGAGCGGCGGATCGAACCCCACCAGGTGGTTCCAGCGGCGCGGGATGTCGCCGATCAGGTCGTCGCCCGCGAGCCACTTGAACTGGTGCAACTCGAGGCCGCTCGCGTTGTTCACGTACTCGGGC
>JBKJTM010000500.1:0-4388 GCA_046590805.1 Usitatibacter sp. | reverse complement strand
CGGGATTCCGATCGCCTCCTGGTCCTCGCTCGCCCGTGCCGCCACGGCCTCCACCCGCAAGCTGCTGATTCTGGTCGAGCTGAAGGGCGGCAACGACGGGCTGAATACCGTCATCCCCTACGACGACCCGGCCTATGCGCGCCTGCGTCCGCGGATCGCGATCGATCGCGACCAGGTCGTGAAGCTCACGCCTTCGGTGGGGCTGCACCCGGCGCTCGCGCCGCTGGCACCATTGTGGGAGGCGAGGGAGCTCGCCGTGGTCCAGGGGCTCACCTATCCCGATCCCAACCTCTCGCACTTCCGCTCGATCGAGATCTGGGACACCGCTTCCCGCAGCGACGAGTACCTCGAGGCCGGCTGGCTCACGCGCGCGTTCGTCCGCGCACCGTCCCCGGCCGGATTCGCCGCGGACGGTGTGGTGGTCGGCATCGGCGGCATGGGGCCGCTCGCCGGCCCGGGCGCGCGCGCCATCGCGCTAGCCAATCCCGAGCAGTTTCTGCGCAACGCGCGCCTGGCGAAAGGCGAGGGGGCGCCGCGCAACGCCGCGCTGGCGCACATCCTGCGCGTGGAGCGCGAAGTCCTTCGGTCGGCGGAGCGGCTGCACGCGCGCAAGGCGTTCGCCACGAGCTTCGCCCCAGGGCCGTTCGGCACCGCCGTGGGCACCGCGGCCCAGCTCGCGGCCAACGAGGCCGGCATCGCCGTCGTGCGCATCACCCTCGACGGCTTCGACACCCATGCGTACCAACAGGGCGTGCATGCCAACCTCTTGCGCCAACTGGCCGAAGGCCTCGTGTCGCTGCGAACCGCGCTGATCGAGGTCGGCCGCTGGCGGGACACCGTCGTCGCCACCTATTCGGAGTTCGGCCGGCGCCCGCGCGAGAACCAGAGTGGCGGCACCGACCACGGCACGGCCAGCTCACACTTCGTCCTCGGCGGGGCGGCGCGCGGAGGTCTCTACGGCAACGCGCCGAACCTCGATCGCCTGGATGGGTCCGGCAACCTGCCGCTCGGCATCGACTTCCGCGCTTACTACGCCACCATCCTCGACCGGCACTGGGGCATCGACTCGCGCGAGGTGCTCGGGGGCCCCTTCGAGCGGCTGGAATTTATTTAGCACATTACTTTAAGTATCATATATATGTAGTTGATTATTATGTGATTTATAGATTCGGCTATAATGCCGGGATGAACCTGCTTGCGGTCGAGACCTCCACCGAGCTTTGCTCGGTCGCGCTGCTGCGCGGCGAGAAGCTGTTCGTCGAGGAGACGCTGGCCGAGAACCGCCATTCCGAGCTGCTGGTGCCGATGCTGAGGCGCTTGCTGGCGCGTGCCGGCCTCGTGCCCGGCGAGATCGATGCGTTCGCGTTCGGGCAGGGCCCGGGGTCCTTCACCGGAATCCGCATCGCCTGCGGGATCGTCCAGGGCCTGGCCTTCGGGGCCGGGCGCCCGGTGGTGCCGGTGCCCTCGCTGCTCGCCCTCGCTGAGCAGACCGGCGAGTCGCGCGTCATCGCCGCGGTGGACGCGCGCATGGGCGAGGCCTACCTCGCCGCCTATTCACGCAATGGTCCGGACTGGAACGAGGTCATCGCGCCGCGTCTCGTCGATGCGTCATCGACTCCGCCGCTGCCAGGTCGCCAGTGGGCCGCCACCGGCAGCGGTTTCGACCGCCACGGCTGGCTCCGCGATGCGTATCGCGAGCCGGTGGCAATGCGCTACGAGGCGGATCTGCCGCGCGCCGGGGCGATCGCGCGCGTGGCGGTGCAGCGCTTCCTGCGGGGCGCGACGGTGTCCGCGGGCGAAGCCGCGCCCCTATACTTGCGGGACAAGGTGGCCCTCACGACGGAAGAAAGACAGGCACGCAAGTGAGCGCGGTCCCGGTTCCGCAGCTGCAATATCGCCGCATGCGCGCGGCGGATCTCTCCGCGGTCGCGAGCCTCGAGAAGTCGCTATACGCGTTTCCCTGGAGCCTGGGCAACTTCCGCGACTCGGTGAACGCCGGCTACGACTGCTGGGCGGTGACCTGCGGCGAGGCGGTGATCGGCTACTCGGTGCTGATGATCGCGCTCGACGAGGCGCACCTGCTCAATTTCGCCGTCGCCTCCGAGTGGCAGAACCAGGGCATCGGCCGCGGCTTCCTTGCCCAGATGGTGCAGGTCGCCAGGCAGGCCGGATGCCTCATCGTCTACCTCGAGGTGCGGCCTTCCAACCTCTCCGCACGCCACCTCTATCGCACCGCGGGCTTCCAGCAGATCGCCATCCGTCCCGATTACTATCCGGCGCTTTCCGGGCGCGAGGACGCGCTTTTCCTGGGGCTCACGCTTTGATCGACGCGCGCGGGTTGCGGGAGCTGGAGCTGCTCGAGGTGGCCCGGCTCTACGGGATGGAAGGCGAGGCGGCGGCGCCGCCGTCGGTGCGCCTTGAGACCGCGGGCTGGCCGGAGCTTCGCACCCTGGCGGCCGAATGCCGCGCGTGCGGGCTCTGCGAGCAGCGCAAGCAGGCGGTCTTCGGCGTCGGCAGCGAGACGGCGCCGTGGCTCTTCATCGGCGAGGGCCCGGGCGCCGACGAGGACGAGCAGGGCGATCCCTTCGTGGGCCAGGCGGGCCGGCTCCTCGACAGCATGCTCACGGCCATCGGCTGCAAGCGCGGGCGCGAGGTGTACATCGCGAACGTGGTGAAATGCCGGCCACCGGGTAACCGCATGCCGACGCATGAGGAGGCCGAAGCCTGCGCGCCGTTCCTCGACCGGCAGATCGAGCTGCTGCAGCCGAAGCTGATCGTGGCGCTCGGCAAGACCGCGGCGACGCGGCTCCTCGCCACCGAGGCGAGCCTCGCCAGCCTGCGCGGCAAGGTGCACCGGTACCGTGACATACCGGTCGTGGTTACCTACCATCCTGCCTACCTGTTGCGCACCCTGCACGACAAATCGAAGGCGTGGGAAGACCTCCTCCTCGCGCGCCGAACGCTCGCCGCCCACGCCACCGCCGCTTGATCGCCGCGAAGGTAGAGCGGTGAATGGTCTTATCAAAAGCCGCTTGAAATCGGGAACCGCGACCCAAGATTCAGGCTCGAAGCCTCGCGAACCAAGGAGAACAAACGATGCGCAAGATCCTGTGGGCCCTTTCCCTGCTGTCGTTGCTCAGCCTGTCGGGCTGCGGTTACAACGATTTCCAGACCCGAGACGAGCAGGTGAAGGCGGCGTGGGCCGA
Source organism: Usitatibacter sp. (assembly GCA_046590805.1). Taxonomy (GTDB): domain Bacteria; phylum Pseudomonadota; class Gammaproteobacteria; order Burkholderiales; family Usitatibacteraceae; genus Usitatibacter. The sequence continues at coordinate 1,182 of JBKJTM010000500.1, read as the reverse complement.
GGTGCTCAACCAGTACAAGCGCCGTGCCGACCTGATTCCCAACCTGGTCTCGACCGTGCAGGGCTATGCCGCTCACGAGCGCCAGACGCTCGAGGCGGTGATCAATGCCCGCGCCAGGGCGACCTCGGTGCAGCTGCCGGCGGATGCGCTCGACGATCCGGCCAAGGTTCGTCAGTTCCAGCAGGCGCAAGGCGAGCTTGCCGGCGCGCTCGGCCGGCTCCTGGTGGTGGCGGAGAACTATCCGCAGCTCAAGGCCGACGCCAATTTCCGCGACCTGCAGGCGCAGCTCGAGGGCACGGAGAACCGCATCACCACCGCGCGCAATCGCTTCATCAAGGCGGTCCAGGACTACAACATCCTCGCGCGCCAGTTCCCGACCAACCTCACGGCGATGGTCTTCGGCTACAAGGCGAAGGCGAGCTTCGAGGTCGAGAACGAGAAGGCGATCGCCGAGCCGCCGAAGGTGGACTTCGCGCCGAAGAGCGCGGTACCGGCGGCGCCAACGGTGCCCGCGCCTGCCTCACCCGCGCCCGCAAAGTAAGTTGAACGCATCGTCGCCCCGGCGAAGGCCGGGGCCCAATTTCCTGCGCTTGATGCATTGGGCCCCGGCCTGCGCCGGGGCGACGATGTTATGGCTGTTGTTGCTTGCGTTCTCCGCGGCGGCCGCGGACACCGTCGCGGTCCCCAAGCTCACCAATCGCGTCACCGACCAGACGGGTGCGCTGAGCGCCGCGGAGCGCGACGCGCTCGAGGCGAAGCTGCGCGCCTTCGAGGAGGCGAGGGGCTCGCAGATCGCGGTCCTGGTGGTGCCGCGAATCGGCAGCGAGGTGATCGAGGATTTCGCCGGCCGCGTTACCGACGAGTGGAAGCTCGGCCGCAAGGGCGTGGACGACGGCGTGCTGTTCGTGGTCGCGCAGCAGGAGCGCAAGCTCCGCATCCACACCGGCCGCGGCGTGCAGGGAACGCTCACCGACGCGCTCTCCAAGCGCATCGTCGCGGACATCGTGGCGCCACGCTTCCGCGGCGGCGATTTCGCGGGGGGCATCGACGCCGGGGTGGACGCGATCATGAAGGCGATCGAGGGCGAGGAGCTGCCGTTGCCGACGCCGCAGGGCGCGCAGCGCAAGGTGGACACCCTGTCGTCCTATTCGAACTTCCTCATCCTCGGCCTCTTCCTCGTTC
>JBKJTM010000456.1:0-3068 GCA_046590805.1 Usitatibacter sp. | reverse complement strand
GCCGGTGAGCTGGACGCCACGGGCGCCTCGGTGTTCATCGAAGCCGATCGCAGCACGTTCGTGACCACCAGCGGCGTTGCCGCCGGCGCGCGCGCCGTTGCCTCGGTCTACATGCACACTGCCGTCATCAACGAGTACATCCTCGACACCGGCTCCGCGTCCCTCACCGACTGGGTCATCACCCAGCCGCTGAAGCGCGTGTTCGTGTCGTCGACCACCGCCGCCCAGCCGTACACCAACGTGCTGACCGCGTCGGGTGCTTGCGAGACGATCGGCTTCACCTTCTTCAACCGCGAAGAGCGCACCTCCACCGCAGCTGGTGCTGACTTCTCGCCGCTGCCCCCGGCCGGCTCGCCGAACTCCCTGTGCTGGGAGTCGAACGTCCTGTCGATCCGCAACGGTCAAGCGCACACCACGGCCAGCACGACCTCGTCGGCAGTCCTCGGCTCGGTCAACCTGACCAACGTGAACGTGACCACGTCGTTCCAGAACGGTTGGGCTCGCCTGACCTTCACGGGCGCCGGCGCCACCACCTTGGGCATGGGCTCGAGCACCACCGAGCGCGCGTTCATGGACAGCACCGTTGCCGCCACCACGGTTTCGGCGTCCGCACCGGCCACGTTCTTCGGCCTGCCTGTCACCGGCTTCATGGTGCGCACGTTCCGCAACGGCAACCTCGCTTGCGGCACGGCAACCTGCCAGGGCAACTACGGCAGCCTGTTCAACCACAGCTACAGCACGCGCATCGTTCCGTAATCGAGGCCGTGAACAGGGGGAGGCAGCTTCTCCCCCAAATTGCTCAGAGCAGGCGGACCTCGGTCCGCCTGTTTTTTTCTCCACAATTGCCCGTTGCACGCGAGTCGAAAAATGATAAACTTCGCGTCATCTGTGAGGTAACGTTGGCATATGTTGGTTTTTAAAAGATAATTTAAGCGCCGAATGGCGCATTGATTCCCAGCCGAAAGTGAGGAATGCCCCATGTCTAGCCCATACCAACTATCCCTCCTGCGGCGCACACTGGCGGCATTCGCCGCGGCAGTTTTCACCATTACGGCGGCCGACGCCCTGGCTCAGGGCAGGGTAAAGCTGTCGGGTGGCAACAAGAATGACGAGTGCTCCTACTCCTCGATGTCGATCACGCCGGACGGTGGCGTTACGGTGCAGTGTTCCGGCACCGTCAACCCGCCGCCGCCCGTCAATCCTGTGACCGAGACCTTCGCCATGAGCACGGGAGCCATGAGTGCTCCAGCCAACAGCGTTGCGACGTTCTCTGTCGTGCGATCGGGAGGGTCCGGCGCGGTCTTTGCCGCCGCCACCATCCAGTTCTCGTATAGCGGCTCCGGCTGTGCCCTCACGGGCACCTTTCCGGTGTCCTTCGCTGCGGGGCAGAGGGAATCGCCCATCGGCGCGCCATTGAGCTCTACGGGGAGCTGCACGGCTTCGCTCATTACTCCATCCTCGCCCGGAGTCCTGGGCAATCCGAGCTCCACGGTCATCACCCTGCCCGGCGGCGGCACCAATCCGCCGCCCGGCTGCCCGGCTACTCCGCAGGGCATGCTGAACGCGACTTTCGCGGGTCTGGGCAACCCGCTTCTGCAGATGCAGGGCTCGGGTCAGATCGTCTCGATCCCGCTGCCCAGCATGGGTAGCAGCGGGCAGGTGACGTTTGGCGAGTCGGCGGGGGGCGCCTATACCCCGCAGCCGGTCACCCTCGAAGTCAGCATCAACAAGTGCCCGGGCCTCATGGACACCGACTACAACAACCGCTGCAACATCAAGAGCACCAACGGCAATTACAATTCGATCACCTGGCTCGCCAAGGCCTTCTCGGGCCGTGGCGGCACGATCGACGTGACCAACGCCAGCGCCAACGGTCTGTGCTGGGCCGGCGGCACCGACCGGTACTACATCAACAGCCGCTGGTCGTACGCGAGCTGTGCCTTCGGCGCCCAGGTGTGTGGCTTCGCGATCCAGTACAACCTCGGCGGCTACGGCCCCTAAGCTCAGCCCCCCGAAACTGCTAGACTCTGTGCCCGCGCGCTTCGGCGCGCGGGCAGTTTTTTATTCGGGACCACCCTTCATGACCAAGACCCTCGCCTTCATGACCGCGGCGTTCGCCACCGCTACCTTCGCCGCGGCGCCCATCCGGCTTCCGGCCAATACCCCCCTCATCTCCGATGCCAAGGTCGTGGTCGACTCGACCGACTTCGAGGGCAACCTGCTTCGTATCCCGGAGAACAAGCGCGACGAGATGCGCATGAGCCACGAGCGGGTGGCGACCATCGTGGATAACATGTTCATCGCGCGCAGCCTCGCCGCCCGCGCACGCGATCTGGGCCTGGACAAGGACCCAGCGGTGCAAAAGCGCCTGCAGCAGGTGCAGGACGGCGTGCTGGCGGATCTTTACGTCCAGAGGGTCGAGAAGGAAGTCGCGACCGGCGACCTCGAGCAGCGCGCGCGCGAACTCTACAAGGTCGACCAGGCCAAGTACGTCACCAAGGAAGAGGTGTACGTCCAGCACATCCTCGTGAACCTCGCCGGACGCACCCGGGATACCGCCCTGGAGCGCGCTCGCAAGGCCGCCGACGAGGCCAAGGCGGGCGAGGACTTCATCGCGGTGGCGACCCGGTACTCCGACGATCCGGACAAGCGCAACAACGGCGGCGACCTGGGTTTCAATTCGCCCACCACCTTCGTCGAGCCGGTTCGCAAGGCGATCGCGACGATGAAGACCAAGGGCGAGATCGCGGGACCGGTGGAGTCCGAGTTCGGATTCCATGTCCTCAGGTTCGTCGAGCGCAAGCCCGCGCAGCCGGTCCCCTACCAGACCGTCGCGAAGAGGATCATCGAGGCCGAGCGCGAGCGCATTCGCAAGCAGCGGACCGAGGCATTGGTGGCCGAGGTGCGCAATTCCTCCTCGGTGGTGGTCCACCGCGAGAACGTGGAGAAGCTGGTGCTGCCGGTCGACCCGGCGGCCGTGCGCCGCGCCGCCGAAGACAAGTCCGCCGCCGCGAAGTGAGCGGCACTCCCCGCAGAAGCGTGCAGTCGCGCCCCCGATGAACACCATC
>JBKJTM010000348.1:0-10298 GCA_046590805.1 Usitatibacter sp. | reverse complement strand
GTTGATCTTGCCTTCCATGTACCAGTCGACGATCTTCGGCACGTCGGTGCGGCCGCGCGCGCCGCCGAAGGCCGAGCCTTCCCACTTGCGGCCGGTGACAAGCTGAAACGGTCGCGTGCTGATCTCGGCACCGGCTTCGGCCACGCCGATGATGATGCTGCGGCCCCAGCCCTTGTGCGTGCATTCGAGCGCCTGGCGCATCAGCTTGGTGTTGCCGACACACTCGAAGCTGTAGTCGGCGCCGCCATCGGTGAGCTGCACGATCGCATCGACCACGTTGGGCGCGGACTTCGCGTTCACGAAATGCGTCATGCCGAACTCGCGCCCGAGCTTCTCGCGCGCGGGATTCATGTCCACGCCGATGATCCGGTCGGCACCTGCCATCCTCGCGCCCTGCACCACGTTCAGTCCGATGCCGCCCAGGCCGAACACCGCCACGTTCGCGCCCGCCTCGACATTGGCGGTGAAGAGCACCGCGCCCACGCCCGTGGTCACGCCGCAGCCGATGTAGCACACGATCTCGAACGGCGCGTCCTTGCGGATCTTCGCAGCCGCGATCTCGGGCACCACGATATGGTTGGCGAAAGTCGAGGTCCCCATGTAGTGCAGGATCGGCTTGCCCCTGATCGAGAAGCGAGAGGTGCCGTCGGGCATCAAGCCCCTGCCCTGGGTCGCACGGATCTTCTGGCAGAGATTGGTCTTGCGCGACAGGCAGAACTTGCATTGCCGGCATTCGGGCGTGTAGAGCGGGATCACGTGGTCGCCGACCTCGAGGCTCGTCACGCCGGCGCCCACCTCGCGCACGATGCCGGCGCCCTCGTGGCCGAGGATCGTCGGGAAGAGCCCCTCGGGATCCGCGCCCGAAAGGGTGAACTGGTCGGTGTGGCAGATGCCGGTGGCCTTCACCTCCACCAGCACCTCGCCGGCTCGCGGGCCCTCGAGATCGACCTCCTCGAGGGTGAGCGGCTGGCCAGCCGCCCATGCGACTGCTGCGCGTGTCTTCATGTGTTCTCCAGGGGATGGCGAATGGTAGTCTGATCCGCATGACCCCCACGTCGACCTCGACGCCGTCGCGATCTCGGTCCGCCTCGGTGCCGCCATCCTCGCGGGCGCCGTGATCGGCCTCGACCGCGAGCTGAATCGCAAGCCGGCGGGGCTGCGCACCCACTCGCTGGTCGCCCTCGGCGCCGCCATCGTGATGATCGCCACCGTTGCCGCCTCCCAGGGCGCGCCCGACGCGATCAGCCGCGCGATCCAGGGGATCATCACCGGCATCGGCTTCCTGGGCGCGGGCGTGATCATGCAGCACGAGCACGAGCGCCGCGTGGAGGGCCTCACCACCGCCGCTTCGATCTTCGTCTCGGCCGGCCTCGGCATCGCCTGCGGCGCCGGGTTCGTCGAGCTCGCGTTGATCGCGGTCACGGCGACGCTCGTCGTGCTGGTCGGTGGCAATTGGCTCGAGGACGCGATCGGCCGGCGGTCGGAGGCGAAATCGCGCCCTCTCGAAGCCAAGGACCCGCCGCCGCGCTAGATGGTGAAGCAGTCCTTCGACGCCATCGTCATCGGCCTGGGCGCGTTCGGCGCCGCGACCGCCTGGCAGCTGGCGAAGTCTGGCGCGAAGGTCCTCGGCATCGACCGGTACTCGCCGCCGCACGCGCGCGGCTCCTCCCATGGCGACACGCGCATCACGCGGCTCGCGATCGGGGAGGGCGACGCGTATGTGCCGCTCGCGATGCGCTCCCACGAGATCTGGCGCGAGCTCGAGGAAGCCATCGCAGACAGCCTCCTCACGGTGACCGGGGGCCTGTGGATCTCGAGCGCCGCGCGGCGCGCCGAGACCCACGTGAAGGGTTTCTTCGCCAACACCATCGCGGCCGCGCTGCGCTTTTCCATCCCGCACGAGATTCTCGACGCCGCGGACATGCGCCGGCGCTTCCCGCAGTTCCGGGTCTCGCCGAACGAGACCGGTTACTACGAGCGCGGCGCCGGCTTCGTCCGGCCGGAGGCGTGCATTCGCGCCCAGCTCACGCTCGCGGAGCGGGCGGGCGCCGTGCTGCGCACGCAAGAGCAAGTCGTCTCTTTCGAGGAGCAGGGCGATCACGTCGGTGTGGTGACCGATTGCGGACGCTACGAGGCGGGGCAGGTCGTGCTCTGCGCCGGCGCCTGGGTCACGCGGCTCGCGGGGCCGGGGCTCGTGGGGCCGGGCGGCGCGCCCCTCTTCACCCTCACGCGGCAGGTGCTCTACTGGTTCGACGTGGCGGAGAGCCACGCGCAATTCGCGACGCCGCGATTCCCGGTGTGGATCTGGGAGCTGCAGGACCGGGATCAGGTGATCTACGGCTTTCCCGCGATCGATGGACCCGGCGGCGGCGCCAAGGTCGCCACCGAGCAATACCGCAGCAGCCTGGGCCCCGCGGATCTCGAGGCATTGGAGCCGGTGTCGGAGTCCGAGGCGCGCGAGATGGGGCAGCTGGTCGCGCCCCACCTCCCCGGGCTGGGACGCACGCTGGTGAAGGCGGTGCCGTGCATCTACACCGCGACCCCGGACTTCCAGTTCGCGATCGATCGCCACCCGCAGATGGCCCGCGTGATCGTGGCATCGCCGTGCTCGGGCCACGGCTTCAAGCACTCGGCGGCGGTGGGAGAAGCGCTCGCGGCGATGGCGATGGGCCGCGATTCGCCGCACGACCTCTCGTCCTTCCGCCTCGCGCGCTTCGACCGCAACGCGCTTGCCTGGCGCCCGGTCAGCTGTTCCCCTCGGTTCCCTGGATGAGGAGCTGCACGAAGAGCTGGATCGCGGCGCGGTCGGCATCGGAGGTCGACGTGAACTCGATTCCGGCATTCCAGAGCTCGCCGCGCGGGAAGACCTTCACCACCCGCCCGTAGATGGTGTGCGCCTGGTGCGCGACGAGCGGCAGCTCGAACTCCACCACCACCTCGGAGAGCGCGGGGACGGGGCTCTCCACCTCGACAAGGATGCCGTGATAGCCGATGTCGAGGATGCGGCCCTCATGGACCTCGGGCAGGATCGCCTCGCTGGAAACCACCTTGTAGCGGAACGGGATCTTCACCTCGACACGCGGGCTGCGCCGGCTTTCCTGGCGCGGCACCACCTTGGCCATCGAGGGGATGCCCAACACCTCCCGCAGCACCACCATCTTGCTGCGGCCCTTGACGAACACGTCCATGGGCTCGCCGGTGGCGGCGAAGCCCTGCGCGCGCTCGTAGGTCGATTCGCTGATGAGGACCTGGCCGCGCAGGCTGAAGGATTCGATCCGCGAGGCGAGGTTCACCTCGTCGCCGATCACCGTGTACTCGGAATAGAGGTCGGAGCCGAGCAGCGCCGACAGCACCCGCCCGGTATTGATGCCGATGCCGAAGAACATCTCGGGATAGGCGCTGTTCTTGTGCAGCTGGTTCAGCTCGTGCATCGCGTTCTGCATGTCCACGGCGCAGACGAGAGCGCGGCGCACGCCCTCGGCGGGATCGGTGTTGGACTCGAACAGGACCAGCATCGAGTCGCCCATGAACTTGTCGATGGTGCCGTGGTGCTGGAAGACGATCTCGCTCATGCGCACCAGGCAGCGGTTGAGGAGCGCGAGCACCGTGCTCGCGGGGTACGAGCTGCAGATGGGAGTGAAGCCGCGCAGGTCGGCGAGCAGGATCGTCACCTCGCGCGCGAGCTGGTTCTCGATCTTGCGGGAGGTGAGCTGGCCGAGCGCGCCCTCGAGCACCGTCTGCACGCGCACCCGGGTATCGGGGCTCCAGGCCTGGCCCGCGCCGTCGGCGACGATCTTCTCGATCTGGCGCAGCGTCTCGTGGACTACCGGGTCCTTCATCCGCCCCTCTCCCAGGATGCCGAGCGGCTATTATGCATTCGCCATGGACCGCACCGAGCGCTTCTACAAGATCGACCAGCTGCTGCAGACGCGTCGCCCGGTGGTGCCGGTGCGCGAGTTCCTCACCGAGCTCGGCATCTCGCTCGCCACCTTCAAGCGCGACCTCGAATACATGCGCGAGCGGCTGAACGCACCCATCGTCTGGGATCGCGACCTGAACGGCTACCGTTTCGAGGAGCAGAAGGCCAAGGGACCGAAGTACGAGCTCCCCGGGCTCTGGTTCAACCCGCAGGAGGCGCAGGCCCTCCTCACCATGGAGCACCTGATCGAGGAGATGGAGCCCTCGCTCCTCGGGCCGCACCTGGCGCCCTTGAGGACGCGTCTCACCGCGCTGCTCTCGAGCGGCGACCACGCGGCCGAGGAAGTGCGCAAGCGCATCCGCGTCATCCCTTTCGGCGCCCGCAAGCACGAGCCGAAGCATTTCTCCCTCATCGCCTCGGCGGTGCTCGGGCGCCAGCGCCTCGGGATCACCTACTTCAACCGCACGCGCGACGAGACCACCGGCCGCCAGGTCTCGCCGCAGCGCCTGGTGTACTACCGCGCCAACTGGTATCTCGACGCGTGGTGCCACCTGAGGAACGACCTGCGCAGCTTCTCGCTCGACGCGATCCGCTCCGCGGAGTCGGTCGCCACCAAGGCGAAGGAGGTCGGCGAGGCCGAGCTGGACCAGGTCCTCGCCAGCGGCTACGGCATCTTCTCCGGGAGGAAGGTGCAATGGGCGACGCTGCGCTTCTCGCCAGAGACGGCGCGCTACGTGGCGCTGGAGGAGTGGCACTCGAAGCAGCGCGCGCGGTGGGAGAAGGATGGACGCTACGTGCTCGAGATCCCGTTCTCCTCGGAAAAGGAGCTGGTGATGGACATCCTCAAGCACGGCGCGGCGGTGGAGGTGCTCGCGCCGGAAACGCTGCGGGAGGAAGTGTGCGCGCGCGCCGTGTCGCTGCTCGCGATGTACGAGCGGGCGAAATAGGTAACACTTTTTTTCAGGGAGCGGCGGAAAAAGAGTCTGTCCCCGGTCTCAGGGGCGGCGTCCGTAGGCCTCGTCGAACACGCGCTCCAACCCGGCGTGCGCGCCGCGCAGCCCATCCACCACCTCCTTCGCCCAGTCGAAGTACTCGCGCCGGCGCGCGAGCGGCCACTCGGCGGGCGGGCTCGAGGCCACGTCGCGCAGGTTGGCGATCTTGTCGGCGAGCTTCACCAGCTTCGCCTGGCGCGAGATATGCGGCGCGTGCTCGACCTGCAGGCGCTTCCTCACCGCCTTGTCGAGCGACTTGTCGTCGGTGACTTCCATCACGATGCGCGCCACCGCGGGGCCGAAGCGCCGGGCGAGCTCGTCCTCGGTGGTCGCGGTGTCCTCGATGGTGTCGTGCAGCAGCGCGGCGCAGATGACCAGCGGCTCGTGCACGTCGCCCTCCAGCCACAGGACGTTGGCGAGCGCGATCGGATGGTTGATGTAGGGGGACGCCTCGGGGTCCTTGCGCCGCTGGTCGCGGTGCTTGTGCGCCGCGAACTGCAGGGCGTCGAGGATCTCGCCGAACGCCCCGGGGGTGATGTCGGGGACGAACAGGTCCTCGGGCTTGGGTGGAGCGTATCGCATGGCGGTGCAATCAAGGATAGCGCTTGCCGCTGAAGGTAGTATTGTCGAATACAAATTGGATAAGGAGGAGAGTCTCGCCATGCAAGCTGCATGCATGCTCGCCGTCCTGGCCATCGTCGCGGGGGTTCCCTGCGCGGGCGCCCAGGAGTATCCCGCCAGGCCGGTGAAGATCGTGGTGTCCTTCACCGCCGGTGGCACGACCGACGTGATCGCCCGCCAGATCGCGCTTCGCCTCGCCCATCACTGGAAGCAGGCGGTGGTGGTGGAGAACAAGCCGGGGGCCGGCGGCACGCTGGGCACCGACCTGGTCGCCGCGCAGCCGGCCGACGGCTACACGCTGCTGATGTCGTCGTCCGGTCCGATGATGATCTCGCCGCTGCTGCCGAAGAAGCTCGCCACCGACCCCTTCACCGCGATGGTCCCGGTGATCCTGGTGGCGGACGTCGCCAACGTGCTGGTCACCTCGCCGGAGATGAAGTCGCGCAGTGTCGCGGAGCTGGTGCGCGAGGGCAAGGCGAATCCGGGCAAGCTCAACTATGGATCCACCGGCGTGGGTACGGTGGCGCACCTTTCCGGCGCCGCCTTCTCCGAGCGTGCCGGCATCCAGGCGATCCATGTGCCCTACAAGGGCGCGGAGGCGGTGAGCGACGTGATGGCGGGCCGCATCCACTTCATGTTCGCGACGCTGCCTTCGGTCATCGGGCAGATCGCCGGCGGCAAGCTCCTGCCGATCGGCCAGGTGGCGCCGACGCGCGTGAAGCAGCTGCCGAACGTCCCGACGATGAAGGAGCTCGGCATCGAGGGCCTGGAGTCGGGATCGTGGTTCGGCCTGTTCGCCGCGAAGGGCACGCCGCAGGCGATCGTCGACAAGGTGAACGCCCAGGTGAACGAGATCCTGCGCGAGAAGGAGACGCAGGACGCGCTCGAGAAGCAGGGGGCGACGCCCGTGGGCGGCAGCCCGCAGGATTTCTCGAACATGATCAAGCGCGATTTCGACAACTGGAAGCCGATCGTGGAGCGCACCGGCGCCGGCGCCAACTAGCCGATGGACGGCTCGCCGACGGCGCTCCTCGCGCAGATATCCGCGTACGGCGCGCGCGATGCCGTCCGCGCGCTTCCCCCGGAGGTGATGCATCACGCCAAGCGCGCGTTGATCGATTGGTTCGCGGCGCTCTATCCGGGCACGCGCGTTTCCCCCGCGACCAATCTCGTGCGCGCCCACGCCGCGGAGTTGGGCGCCGGCCGCTCGAGCCTGCCGGGCTTCGGCACCACCGCGTTCCCCGCGCTCGCCGCGTGGATCAACGGCACCGCCTCGCACTCGGTCGAGTTCGACGACATCTTCCGCGACGCGGTCTACCACCCGGGCTGTCCGGTGATCGCGGCGGCGCTCGCGGTGGCCGAGGACCGCGGCCGGTCGGGGCGCGAGCTCCTCACGGCGATCACCGTGGGCTACGAGATCTCCACGCGCATTGGGGCGGCGGTGCAGCCGTCGCACTACCGCTACTTCCATACCACCGGCACCGTGGGCGCGTTCGGCAGCTCCGCGGCGGCGGCCGCGCTGCTTGCGCCCGGCGATGCCGTCGTGATGGGCCACGCGCTCGCCACCGCCGCCACCTTCGCCGCGGGGTTGCAGCAGGCGTTCCGCTCGGACGCGATGACCAAGCCGCTCCACGCCGGCCACGCGGCGTCGGTGGGCGTCACCTCGGCACTGGCCGCGGCCGGCGGCGTCACCGGCGCGGCCGACATCCTCGAGGGCGATGCCGGTTTCGGAGCGGCGATGTCCGACGGCGCGCGCTGGGAGCGCGCTGTGGACGGGCTAGGCGAGCGCTACAACATCACCCGCATCACGCAGAAGAATCACGGCTGCTGCGGGCACGCCTTCGCGGCGATCGACGCGGCGCTCGCGTTGCGCGCGCGCGGCGTGAAGGCCGAAGACGTGACAATGGTCGCGGTGGCGAGCTACAAGGCGGCGCTCGATGTCGCCGGCATTCGCGAGCCGCGCACCACGGCGGAGGCGAAGTTCAGCATTCCGTACCTGATCGCCCACGCGCTGCTGCGCGGCTCGGTTCGCCTCGACGCATTCGACCAGGCGCGCCTTGCCGATCCGGCGATCAGAGAGCTGATGCGCAAGGTCTACCTGCGCGAGGATCCGGCGCTCACGGCGGATTTTCCCGGCAAGCGCGCCGCGCATGTCGCCATCACCACCCGCGATGGCGCGCGCATGGAGCATTTCGCGCCGTACCGGAAGGGCGACCCGGAGGCGCCGCTCAGCGATGCCGAGATCGACGCCAAGTTCATCGAGCTGGTGGTGCCGGTGCGCGGCGAGCGCGAGGGCCACGAGTTGCTGCGGAAACTCTGGGCGCTGGACACGCTGCCCCTTTCCGCGCTCGCCCTGTGAACTTCGAGCTCAGCGAGGAGCAGCGCGCGTTCGCGGACTCGGTTCGCCGCTTCGCGAAGCAGGAGCTGGCCCCGGGCGCGCTCGAGCGCGCGCACAGCGGCAAGTACCCGTGGGAGACGGCGCAGAAGATCGCCGCGCAGGGACTCATGGGCATCGCCTTCGGCGAGGCCGACGGCGGCGCCAGTGGGACGCTCATGGACGCGGTGATCGCGATCCAGGAAGTGGCGCTCGCCTGCCCGCGCAGCGCCGACATCGTGCAGGCCGGCAACTTCGGTCCGATTCGCACGTTCGTCGAGTACGCGAGTCCCGAGCAGAAGGCGCGCTTCCTCCCCGACCTGCTGCAGGGCCGCAAGATCATGTCGCTCGGGATGACCGAGCCCGATGCGGGCTCGGCGGTCACCGACCTGCGCACGTCGGCCACGGCCGCTGGCACGGACTGGCGGGTCAACGGCTCGAAGATTTTCTCCACCCACAGTCCCGAGGCCGCGCTCTTCCTGGTGTACGTGCGCTTCGGTCCCGGCGTGGGCGGCATCGGCTCGGTGCTGATCGAGCGCGGCGCGCCCGGATTCACCATCGGCCAGCCGTCGCGCTTCATGAACGGCGAAGAGTGGTCGCAGCTCTACTTCGACAATTGCCTCGTGCCCGCGGCCAACGTGCTGCTGGGCCCCGGGGGCTTCAAGAAGCAGATCGCGGGCTTCAACGTCGAGCGGCTGGGCAACGCCTCGCGCTCGCTCGCGGTCGGCCGCCATGCGTTCAACGTGGCGCGCGCTCACGCGCTGGTGAGGAAGCAGTTCGGTCGCGAGCTGTGCGAGTTCCAGGGGCTGCAATGGAAGTTCGCGGAGATGGCGGTCAAGCTCGACGCCGCGCAGCTGCTGCTTTATCGCGCGGTGGTGAACGGGGAGAAGGGATTGCCCGATGCCTACGAGACCGCGGCCGCCAAGCTCGCCTGCAACCTCGCGGGGTGGGAGGTTGCCAACGAGGCGCTGCAGGTGATGGGCGGGATGGGATTCAGCGAGGAGTCGATCGTCGAGTACTGCGTGCGGCGCACGCGGGGATGGATGATCGCGGGCGGGTCGATCGAGATCCTGAAGAACCGCATCGCCGAGAGCGTGTTCGAGCGCAAGTTCGACCAGCGGGCGAGGTGATGCTCGAGGCGCTCCTGCATCCACGCAGCGTCGCGATCGTCGGCGCATCCGACGACCCCACCAGGACGACCGGGCGGCCGTTGCGATTCCTGCGGCAGGCCGGATATGCGGGCGCCATCTACCCGGTGAACCCGAAGCGCGAGACGGTGCTCGGCGAGCGCGCGTGGCCCTCGATCGCCGCGCTGCCCGAGGCGCCGGACCACGCGTACATCGTGACCGGCACGGAGCTCGCGATCGACGCGGTGGAGGCTTGCGGGGCGCGCGGCGTGAAGGTGGCCACGATCCTGGCGAGCGGCTTCAGCGAGGCGGGCGTGGAGGGCGCGCGCCGCGACGCGCGCCTGCGCGAGATCGTGGCGCGCACCGGCATCCGCATCGTCGGGCCCTCGAGCCTGGGCGTGGTGAACGTGCACGAAGGCGTTCTCCTCACCGCGAACGCCGCCTTCGCCGAGCCGCTGTTGCCCGGCTCCATCTTCGTGGCATCGCACAGCGGCAGCATGATCGGCGCGATCCTGTCGCGCGGCAAGGCGCGCGGAATCGGTTTCGCGGGGCTCGCGTCCGTGGGCAACGAAGTGGACCTGGGCATCGGCGAGATCTGCATGTCCACGCTCGACGATCCGAAGGTCGGCGGCTACCTGCTCTTCCTGGAGACGCTGCGCCGCGCCGGGCAGCTCCGCGCCTTCGCGATCGCCGCCGCGCAGAGGGGCAAGCCCATCATCGCCTACAAGCTCGGGCAGTCGGCCGTCGCCGCGGAGCTCGCGATCTCGCACACCGGGGCGCTCGCGGGCGAGGACGATGTGGCCGATGCATTCCTGCGCGATTGCGGCATCGGACGGGTGCGCACCATCGACGGGTTGATCGAGGGATTGCCGTTGTTGCTGAGGATGGGGTTCCGGCCTGCGCGGCAACGACAAAGGTGCGTGGGCGTGGTGACGACGACGGGCGGCGGCGCGGCGATGGCCGTGGATCAGCTGGGCGTGCGCGGCGTCGCGGTGGAAGGCCCGAGCGAGGAGACTCGGGCGCGGCTCGCGCGGGCCGGCGTCGAAGCCATGCCCGGCCGTATCGTCGACCTCACGCTCGCCGGAACGAAATATGCGGTGATGAAGGCCGCGCTCGACGTGCTGCTCTCGGCGCCCGAGTTCGATCTCATCCTCGCGGTGCCGGGATCGTCGGCGCGCTTCGAGCCGGAGCTTGCCGTGCGTCCGGTGATCGACAGCGCGGGCGAGGGAAAGCCGCTCGCGGCCTTCGTCGTGCCCGATGCCCCC
>JBKJTM010000240.1:0-4825 GCA_046590805.1 Usitatibacter sp. | reverse complement strand
ACGAATCCTGCGGCGAAGAGCAGCCCCACCCACAGCCCTGGCGCGATGAGGAATTCCACCGGCGTCATCTGCGAAAGCCGCGTCACCGGTCCATCCGCGCCGTCGCGCGTGAACGCGTGGGCCTCGCCGCCCGAAAGCCGGTAGCGGACCAGGTTGCCGACGAACGAGGTCCCCGAAGCGACCGTCTCCACCGCCCACGCGCCGAAGATCGGCACGAACGCCCACACGAGCGTGGCGCGCCTGGCCCAGGCGGAAATCATCAGCAGGTAGGCGAAGATGGGCGCGAACCAGAGCGCCTGCACGGCCACGCCGTAGACGAGCGAGACGGCCATGACGCCGTAGGGCAGGCGAGAAAGCATGGCGCCGGCCTCCACCCCACGGAAGGAAAGGAGCGCGCCGGCGACCAGGAGCAGCAGGACCTGCGCGGCCAGCGCGACGACGAAGGCGATGAGCGGCGCCACCGCCAGCGGAATGCTCATCTTGGCCATCACCGTGGTGAGGTCCGATACCGGCATCGACTTCCAGAAGAGGATGCTGCGGTCGCGCCGCTCGCCGTGCAGCGCGTCGAGGCAATAGAAGGCGGTCACGAGCCACGTCGTCGCGATGATCACGGCGGCGGCAAGGCCGAAGGGAAGCATCACCGCGGCCACCTGCTTCGCCTCGGTGAGCTCCTGGATCACGCGCAGGCGGTCGCTGTAGCGGTACGAGCTGATGCCGAATCCCACCAGCAGCACGAGGGCCAGGGCTACCGGCGCGGCGTAGAGCGAGCGGCTCTCCCAGAGCTCACGGCGAATCGACCATTGCAGGTGCCGCGCGGGGATCATGCCGCCTCCCTGCGTGCGACTGCGCGATCGCCGCCCATCACCGCGACGAAGAGGTCCGCCAGGCCCGGCGTGCGCACTTCCCCCAGCTCGGCCAGGCGCGCGCGATCGGCGCCGTCGAAGAGCATGATCGGCCGGCCGAACACTTGGCGCTCGTGCAGCGGGCCCATCGCGCGCGCGGCCTCCGCGTTCTCGGGGCGGATCATCGCCTCGACGTAGCGCTCCTGGAACGCCGCCATGCTGGTGGAGAGCGCGATGCGTCCGCGGTCGATGAAGACCACGTCGGTCAGCACCTCCTGGATCTCTTCGACCTGGTGGGTGGTGACCACGATGGTGCGCTTGCCGTCGAAGTAATCGTTCAGCAGCGAGTCGTAGAACTGCTTCCTGAAGAGGATATCGAGGCCGAGGGTGGGCTCGTCCAGCACCAGAAGCCTGGCGTCGATCGCCATCACCAGCGCCAGGTGCAACTGCGTGACCATCCCCTTGGAGAGCTCCGAGACCTTGCTCTTGTGCTTGAGGGTGGTGCGCGCGAGAAAAGCCTCCGCCTTCGCGCGATCGAAGCGCGGATGGACGCCCGCCACGTAGTCGATCGCCTGGGATACGCGCAGCCATCGCGGCAGGATGCCGACGTCGGAGATGAAGCAGACCTCGTGCATCAAAGCCGGCCTTTGCTTCCACGGATCGCGGCCCAGCACCCGCAACTCTCCCTGGTACGACGTGAGCCCCAGGATCGCGTTCAGTGCCGTAGTCTTGCCCGCGCCGTTGGGACCGACCAAGCCGAGGATGCGGCCCTCCGGAACGACGAGATCGATGCCGTCCACGGCGACGGTCTTGCCGAACGACTTGCGCAGGCCGTGAGCCTCGATGCAATTCATGCGGCGAGTGTCGCATGGAATTGCGGCACGGCAGCAGCCGCTCCTGCGCTGTCGAGTCGGCTGCTCGCCAAGGCCCGCGCCGAGAGAAAATAATTGGTGTCGGAGTCGAATAAATAATTGGTGTCGGAGTCGTTTTTTACTCATTTCATGACAAGCGAGCTGCCTTCTCAGTGCGTCAGCCAAGTCCCACTCTCGGCTTTGCTGAGGATGCAATGGAGGCGAACTGGGTGCCTTCCGGCTTGCCGATTCCCTGCCTCTCGCCTGTATCCTTCCGCCTGACCATGGAACACGGAAACATCCTGCTCGCGCACGCGATGCTGTACCTCGCGGCCGCGGTCTTCGCCGCAATGGTGGCGCATCGCTTCGGCCTCGCATCCGTCGCGGGCTACCTGATCGCCGGAGTGGCGATCGGCCCCTTTGGCCTGGGCCTCGTCGGGCAGGCGCAGGATGTTCGCGCGTTCGCCGAGCTCGGGGTCGTGTTCCTGCTCTTCGTGATCGGCCTGGAGCTCGAGCCGAAGCGGCTGTGGAGCATGCGCAACCAGCTGGTCGGACTGGGGCTCGCCCAGGTCGCCGGCTCCGCGATCGTCATCGCGACGGTCGCGCTCATTTTCGGGGCGGACTGGCGCCTCGCCGCGGTCGCGGGCGCGGCCATCACGCTCTCATCCACGGCGCTCGCCCTGCAGCCGCTCACGGAAAGGGGCGCGCTGGGATCGAAGGGCGGGCAGGCGACCTTCGCCGTGCTGCTGTTCCAGGACATCGCCGCCATCCCGATGTTGGCCGTGCTGCCGCTGATGTCGTTGAGCGGCGGCCGCTCGACGTTTTCGTGGTCGGGGCTCGCGATCGCCGCCGCGGCCATCGTCGCAACCCTCACGATCGGGCACCTCCTCGCGCGGCCCGTCTTCAGGCACATCGCCCGCACACGGCTGCGCGAAGTGTTCACCGCCTTCGCCCTGATGCTGGTGCTGGGCATCGCGCTCGTCTTCGAGCACGCGGGGCTGTCGATGGCGCTGGGTGCGTTCCTCGCCGGCGTGCTGCTGGCCGAATCCGAGTACCGCCACGAGATCGAGGCCGCGATCGACCCGTTCAAGGGGCTGTTACTGGCGCTGTTCTTCATCTCCGTCGGCATGAGCATGGACTTCGGCGTGCTGCTGAAGCACCCGCTGCTGATTGTCGGGATCATCGTCGGAATGCTCGTCCTCAAGGGCGCGATCCTGTGGATCATCGCGAGGAAGGCGGGCATCCCGTCTGACGAGCGGCCCCTCTTCATCCTGCTGCTGGCGCAGGGCGGCGAGTTCGCCTTCGTCATCGTCGGCGTGGCGACGGGGAATGCGGTGATTCCCGGCGATCACGGCGCGGCGCTCACGCTGGCGGTCGCGTTATCGATGCTCGCCACGCCATTCCTCCTGCTGCTGCATGACCGCATCCTGATGCCGCGCATGGCGGTTGCCACCCCGCCGCGCGAGGCGGATGCGCCGCAGCGGGCGAGCGTGATCCTGGTGGGCCTCGGGCGCATGGGCCAGGTCGTGGCGCGCCTGCTCGCCGCGAGCGGCTATCCGCCGACCGTCCTCGATGACGACCCGGACCACGTGGAGCAATCGCGCCAGTTCGGCTTCAGGGTGTTCTACGGCGACGCAACCCGGCTGGATCTGCTGCACGCCGCCGGGGCCGACGAGGCTGACCTGCTCGTGATCACACTCGACCGAGCCGAGGACATCACGCGCCTGGCCGGCATCGCGAAGAAGCACTTCCCGAAGCTGCGCGTCGTCTCCCGCGCGCACAACATGCAGCACATGTTCGAGCTGCGCGATCTGGGGGTCGAGGTGATCGAACGGGAGACGTGGCTTGGCGCGTTGAAGCTGGGGGAGGCGGCACTCGCGATGGCGAGCGGCGAGGGCGAACGCGCCGAGCGCATGACGCGCACGTTTGCCGAGCATGACCTCGACGTCCAGGCGAAGCTCTACGAGGTGCACCTGAAGGACCCCGGCGCGCAGGTGGCGGTTTCCAACGAGCTGCGCGACCAGCTGGCGCGCACGATGCGCGAGGGCCGACCGAACTGAACGGCACCTTCCGTTCGCTGGCCGGCTACAACTACCGCCTGTGGGCGGCGGGCGCGCTGGTCTCCAACGTCGGTACCTGGATGCAGCGCACGGCGCAGGACTGGATCGTCTTCACCGAGCTCACTCGCAACGACGCGACCGCGGTGGGCTTCGTGATGGCGCTGCAGTTCGGGCCCGCGCTGTTGCTGCTGCCGCTCACGGGTTACGCCGCCGACCGCTTCGACCGCCGCCGGATGATGTTCGTGACCCAGTCGCTGCAGGGGGCGCTGGCGCTGGGGCTGGGCATCCTCACCGTCACGGGAGCGGTGGAGCTCTGGCATGTCTACACCTTCGCGTTGCTCCTAGGATGCGTGACGGCGTTCGATGCCCCGGCACGCCAGACCTTCGTAGCCGAATTGGTCTCGGACAAGAACCTCTCCAACGCGGTCGCGCTCAACTCGACCTCGTTCCAGGGCGCGCGCATGGTCGGGCCCGCGATCGCGGGGCTGCTGATCGCAGGCGTGGGGACGGGCTGGGTCTTCCTCATCAACGCGGCGAGCTATGGCGCCGTGCTGCTGGCCCTCGGCGCGATGCGGCAGGCAGATCTGCATAGACATGAGCGGGCGACACGCGAGCCGGGCAGCCTCGTCGAGGGTTTCCGTTACGTTCGCGGGCGTCCAGATCTCGTCGCGGTGCTGATGATGCTGTTCCTCGTTTCCACGTTTGGGTTCAACTTCGCGGTGTTCGTGTCCGCCATGGCGGTCACCGTGTTCGGGACCGGGGCCGGAGGATTCGGGCTGCTCAGCTCGATGCTGGCGATCGGCTCCGTGACCGGCGCATTGTTCTCCGCCCGCCGCGAGAAACCGCGGGCGATCCTGCTGCTGGCGAGCGCTTTCTTCATGGGCGTGGGCCTCACCGCGGCCGCCGCGATGCCCACGTATCTCAGCTTCGGCATCACTTTGATAGCGGTGGGCTGGTGCGCCCAGACCTTCATGACGACCGCGAACAGCACCGTGCAGCTATGGACCGAGCCCGCGATGCGCGGCCGCGTGATGGCGATCTACATGGCGATCGCGATGGGCAGCACGCCGCT
>JBKJTM010000224.1:0-3581 GCA_046590805.1 Usitatibacter sp. | reverse complement strand
GGGATGCCCGAGCCCTCGAGCGCCTCGACCGCGGTCGGCACGAGCGCGTGATAGACGCAGACCGCGCCCACCTTGATATCCAGCTCGTCCACGCGCTGCTCGAGGGGCGAAAGACCGGCGGGGAAGCCGGTGGAGACCGCGGCGACCGGGATGCCGGAGCCCTCGAGCGCCTGCACCGCGGTGGGAACGAGCGCGTGGTACACGCACACCGCGCCCACCTTGATGTCGAGCTCGCTGACGCCGAGCGCCTCGGTCATGTCGTCGCGCAGCGGATGTCGCGCCTTGGCGCAGAGGCGGCGCACGTTGCCGGGCGTGTCGTCGCCGGAAAGCGTGGTCAGGTCGATCATGGTGATCGCGCGCAGCAGCCACGCCGCCTGCCACTGCTTCTTCACCGTGCGGCGCGTGCCCATGGTGGCGGCGCGGCGCTCGACGGCGCTGCGGTTCACGCGGATCGCGCGCACCACGTCGAGGTCGAGGGGCATGCCCGGGTTGCGGTCGACGGGGTCCGTCGGCGGCGGCCGGGGCGCCACCAGGGTCAGGTTGGGCTTGGCGGCCATGGAGGACTTTAGCGCATTGCTCATGCGGCGATCTCCTTGATCACGTCCGCGAGGAAGCGGCTGGCCGTGGCCTTGACGCGCCCGGCCTGCTCCAGGGTGTGCGCATGGCTGAGGCTCTCCGCGGACATGCCCGCCGCCATGTTGGTGATGAGCGACAGCGCGAGCACCTGCATGCCCGCGCGCCGCGCGATGATGGTCTCCGGCACCGTGCTCATGCCGACGGCGTCGGCGCCGAGCGCGCGGAACATGCGGATCTCGGCCGGCGTCTCGAACTGCGGTCCCAGGATCCACATGTAGACGCCCTCGTGCAGGGTCATCTGCGCGCGCCGCGCGACGTCCAGCGCGGTGGAGCGCAGGCGAGGGTCGTAGGCATTCACCATGTCGACGAAGCGCTCCGAACCGCTCTCGCCGATCAACGGCGAGCGCTGCGCCATGTTGATGTGGTCGGTGACGACCATCAGGCTCCCCGGGGTCATGCGCGCATCGAGGCTGCCGGCCGCGTTCGTCTGCACCAGTGTCTTGCAGCCCAGGGCGTTCAACGTGAGGAGCGGCGCCTGCATCGCCTTGGCGTCGCCTTCCTCGTAGGCGTGCTTGCGCCCGCTCATCACCGCCACCTCGTGCTGTCCCACGCGACCCAGCCACAGCTCGCCCGAATGGCCCGCGACGCCCGCGTGGGGGAAGCCGGGCAGCTCCGCGTATGGCACCCGGATCGCATCGGTGAGGTGCTCGGTGAGCGCGCCCCAGCCGGAGCCGAGGACGACCGCGATCGTGGGCCTTGAGTTCGGCGCGCGGGCGCGAAGGGCTTCGAGGGCGGATTGCGGTGCGCTCATTTGAGAGGGAGGTTCTGTGGTCCGAAACCGTGCGGAAGCAATTGCTCCAGCGTGAAGGTGGCGCGCACGCCGGCGGGACCGGCGACGAGGATCGGCGTATCGGCCGCCGCGAGCTCGCGGATGCGCTGGCGGCAACCGCCGCAGGGCGTCACCAGCCCGTCGCCGTCGCCGAGCACCAGGATCGCCGCGATCCGCGTGCCGCCGGCGGCGACCATCGCGCCGATGGCGTGGGTCTCCGCGCAGCTTCCCTGCGGGTAGGCGGCGTTCTCGACGTTGCAACCCGAATGAACGCGGTCCTGCTCGTCGAGCACGGCGGCGCCGACGGGGAAGCGCGAGTAGGGCGCATGGGCGCGGGCCTGGACGGCGCGCGCCGCCGCGAGGAGGCGCTCGACCGTTTGCGGGGACAACACGGCGGCCATCGATCAATGCTCCTTCACGTAGGGTTTGCCCAATGACTGGGGCGCGAGGTTGCGGCCGATGAAGCCGGCGAGCAGCACCACGGTGAGCACGTAAGGCAGCGCCTGGATCGCCTGCACCGGGATCTCGCCGATCTGCGGCAGCTTCACGCCCTGCAGGCGCACCGCCGCGGTATCGAGGAAGCCGAAGAGGAGGCACGCCCACAGCGCCGGCACCGGGCGCCAGCCGCCGAAGATCATCGCCGCGAGCGCCATGTAGCCGCGCCCGGCGGTCATGTTGGGCCCGAAGGACGCGCTCTGCGCGAGCACCAGGTACGCGCCCGCGAGCCCGCAGAGGATGCCGTTGAAGGTGAGCGCGAGGTAACGCAGGCGCGGCACCGACACGCCGGCCGCTTCTACCATGTGCGGGTTCTCGCCCACCGCCCGCAGGCGCAGGCC
Source organism: Usitatibacter sp. (assembly GCA_046590805.1). Lineage (GTDB taxonomy): Bacteria > Pseudomonadota > Gammaproteobacteria > Burkholderiales > Usitatibacteraceae > Usitatibacter. The sequence continues at coordinate 1,340 of JBKJTM010000224.1, read as the reverse complement.
GAAGCGCGTGCGGTACAGCAGCCACCAGGTGCCCGGGACCAGCAGGAGCGCGGCGTAGACGAGTGCGTTGTGGCCGAGCAGGCCTTCGCCCACGATCGGGCCGATGAACGGGATGTCCTTGAACGCCTCCGCGGCGCCCGACCAGAGGGGCTGCAGGCGCACTTCCGTGCTCACCGGCGGCGTCTGCCCGCCCTGCTTGAACCACGCCACGCCGAGCACCACGGTGAGGCCCCCGGCGATGATGTTGAGCGCCATCCCCGAGACCACCTGGTCGCCGCGGTGGCTCACGCAGGCGAAGCCATGCAGCCACGAGAGCGCGACCGCCACGCCGCACGCGGCCACCAGCGCCACCGTGGTCGAGTCGCTGGTGACGCCCGCGGCGCCGGCGGCGAAGGCGCCGAACAGCATCTTGCCCTCGAGCCCGAGGTCGATCACGCCCGAGCGTTCCGCGAGCACGCCCGCCAGCGCGCACAGGATGAGCGGCGTGGCCACGCGCAGCGTGGAGGCGATCAGGCTGCCGAAGAAGATCGCGTCCATTCAGCTCTGCCGACGTTTCGCGATCATGACAATCCTGCCGACGCTTCGCGATCACGCATCGCGTGGATGAGGCGCGCGAGGTGCGGCGCGAGCACGTACGCCATCGCTCCGGAGAACAGGATGATGAAGCCCTGCAGCGTCACCACCATGTCGCGGGTGAAGCCCGGCATCTCGAAGCCGACCTCGGCGCCGCCCTGGAAAAGCGCGCCGAAGAGCAGGCTCGCGAGCAGGATGCCGACCGGATGGTTGCGGCCCATCATCGCGACCGCGATGCCGGTGAAGCCCGCGCCGGCGACGAAGTCGAGCAGCAGCTTGCGGTGTACGCCCGCGATCTCGTTCACGCCGACCAGCCCGGCGAGCGCGCCCGAGAGCGCCATCGCAATCATCATCTGGTGCGCCGGGCGGATGCCGGCGTATTCCGCGGCGCCGACGCTCGAGCCCACGGTGCGCAGGCGATAGCCGGCGCGCGTGCGCCACAGGTACGCGTAGACGGCGGCGCAGGCCGCGAGGGCGAGCAGGAAGCTCACGTTGAGCGGTGACGACGGCCACTCGATGCCGATGGCGGCGAACGCATCCTGCGCCGTCGGCAGGTGCGCCGCGGGCGCGAATGCCGCGCTCTCCACCGCCATGCCGCCCGGGGCCTTGAGCACGTTCACCAGCAGGTATACGAGCAGGCTGTTGGCGATGAAGTTGAACATGATCGTGGTGATCACGATGTGGCCATGATGGGGGGGCTGGCCCTCGCCGCCGATGTTGAACAGGCCCGCATGAAACGCCACCGCCACGGCCAGCCCGGTGAAGAC
>JBKJTM010000299.1:0-2726 GCA_046590805.1 Usitatibacter sp. | reverse complement strand
GCTGTCGAATACGCTCTACATGTTCGAACACAACGTGCGGTCGGCCTCGATCCTCGGGATCGTGGGAGCGGGCGGCATCGGCTTCCTCCTCGCCGACCGTCTACGCGCTTACGAGCTGCAGGAAGCCTGCCTCATCATCATCGTGCTGATCGTGGCCGTGTATGCGATCGACTACCTGTCGAAAGTGCTGCGCGAGCAGATCATCGGCGATCATCGCCGCCGGGAGCCGGTCGACGACGCGGTGCAGGCGTAGCGGTTGCGCTCAGCCGTGGCGCTCGCGCAGCGTACGCGCAGCGTCGGCCTCGGCTCTCAGCTTGAGGAACACCTCGTCGATGTCCACCTTGGCAGCGGACCCAGGTGCAAAACCGCAGTCGGGATTGAGCGTGATGCGCTTGGCGTCGACCCTCTGCAGGGCGCGCTCGACGCGCTCGACGATACGAGCCGGGTCTTCCTTGGCCCCCGGAGTCACATCGACGACCCCCAGGCCAAGCTCGAAATCCTCGCGCAGGCGGCCGAGGCTTTCGAGATCGTCGGCGCCGGCGGCGGTAAATTCCATGGTGAGATGGTGGACGTTCAGCCGGTTCAACTGGGGCAGGATGGGGCCGTAGGTCCCGGCGTGGTGCTTCTCGCCGCGCACGCGCGCGCCAGCGCGCCGGCACAGGTGTACGGCGAACTTGATCCCGTTGAATCCCGCGACCAGCGCGTTGGTCATCTCGACCGCGAAGTCGGCGGCCGCATCGGGATCGTCATAGTCGGCGCGCACCGACGGATCGACGAAAAGGCACAGGTGCGGATCATCGATCTGCACGATGTCGATGCCGATGTCGCGGATCAGCTCGATCTCGCGGCGCAGCGGCGCCACGCAATCGCGCACGAAGTCCTCGCGCTTCGGATAGGCCTTCTTCGACCGTTCGGCGTCCCACAGGCGCTCGCCCAGCAGGCCGGGCGCGGGCAATGTGATCTTGGTCCCGACGCGCGCGACGCTCTTCAGGAATCTGGCCTCCGTGGCGATGAAGCCCGGCGCCTTCGGCGAAAGCTTCTCGGTGACGACCGTCCACGGCCGGCCATCGGCGGGATTGACTTCCAGCGTGAATCCATGGGCGAGCTCCGCGATGACGCCTATGTACGAGCGCCTGCGCCACTCGGCGTCCGTCACGACGTCGAGGCCGGCGAATTCCTGCATGGAAACGGCGTAGGCGACGGCAGCGTCCATCGCGCGCTCGTCGGTTTCGTCCCAAACGGGCTTCGCGATCAGCTCGCGAACGTGCAGGGGGCGCGGCATCGAGCCCACGACCGACGCGGGGAAAAGCGGCAAGGCGGTCGTCACAGTCCCCATCCTCTTTGCGCCAGGTCGAGATCTTCCTGCGTGTCGATTTCGCGGTACTGGCCGTGCGTGTCGGCATGGCCCATCTCCACGCCCTGCTCGATCATGTCCTGGAACAGGTGGATGAGGTATGCCTTCTGGAATTGCGGCACGCCCCGATACGGCTTGTCCCAGTACTCGAGCCGCCGCCGGTGATAGTGCTCACGCAGGAGATCCCCCCCGCGCCTGCTGAACTTGGCTACACCGATGAATTCCCCCATGGCGTCCTCGTAGGTGATTTCGCGTTGCACCTGCGCGACGCGGCCGTTCTTCATGATCGCCTTCTCGGCATCATGCGGCGGATGCTGGCTGCGCGGCCTGTAATGGGTGCGCCAATCCGTATCCATGCCGAGAGCGATGTCGTCCGGCGAACGGACCAGATCCGCGACGATGTCCCCGGTGAAGAGGATGTCCGAATAGCTGGTGACGAATGGCCGATCCATGAGGTCCTCCGCGCACATCAGCGAGACCAGGATGTTGTTGTGCTCCCAGTCGTCGTTGCGGCGAAAGGTGAAGTACGGATATTCGCGCTCGACAGCCTCGATGCGATAGCCGCCAATGAAGCAGAAGTCGGTCACCCCGCCCGCGCGCAGGGCTTCGAGCGTCCAGTCGAGGATGCGCTTGCCGCGGATTTCGGCGAAGCACTTCGGTGCGTTCTCGGTGGTCGGCATGAGGCGGCGGCCGCGACCGGCGGCGATGATGATTGCGCGCATTGATCTCCCGTTTCAGGGGCCCATCTTCGGACAAGCCCCCGGGAAACGCAAACGCCCAGCCGTGCCGGAAAAGCAAAAAGCCCAGGCTCTGCGAGCCTACTAGCGGCCTACCAGGCCAAAAGTCGATTTCGCGCGACAGCCAGCGTCGCCCGGCGAGTCATCTATATCATTTACTTGTCCCACCCGGATATCCCTGACTATCATTCAATGCCGATAGGTTCGGCGGGGCCGGCGCTCACACATGTCGGCTCGCCGATGTTCTTCGAATCCCACAAGACAAGAACAATCACCTGGGTCTTACCGGGACCCAATTCGTTCCCGGACACGGCCTACTCTGGAGGAGACGCAATTGAAATCTGCGCAGAACGGCAAACCCCGTACGCAACATGGCCGCCTCGTTCCCATCGCCGGCGGCATTGCCGCGTTGGTGGCGGCGACCTTTTCCCACGCCCAACAGGCGCCGGCCGCGGCCAAGTCCGACGATTCTCCTCAGCTCGAAACCATCACCGTCACCGCGACCAAACGCTCCGAGCCGCTGCAGTCGATCCCGGTGGCCGTGTCGGTGATAAGCGGCGAGCAGCTCGAGCAGGCGAACCTCAACAACATCAGCACCATCACCACTCAAACGCCGACGCTCAACTTCCGCTCCA
>JBKJTM010000182.1:0-5819 GCA_046590805.1 Usitatibacter sp. | reverse complement strand
TCCTTGAAGCGGAAGAGCGGCGCCACGGGTCCGAAAGTCTCCTCGACCGCGACCTTCATGTCGCGGGTCACGCCGGTCAGGATCGTCGGCTCGAAGAATCGGCCGCCGAGGGCATGGCGCTTGCCGCCGAGGGTCACCTTCGCGCCCTTGGCGAGGGCGTCGGAGATGTGCTCCTCGACCTTGGCCACCGCGTTGTCGTCGATCAGGGGCCCGAGGACCACGCCGGGCTCGGTGCCCTTGCCCACCTTGAGCGCGCGCACTTTCTCGGCGAGCTTCGCGGCGAAGGCGTCGTAGACCGAGTCCTGGACGTAGATGCGGTTGGCGCACACGCAGGTCTGGCCGTTGTTGCGGTACTTGGAGACGATGGCGCCGGCGGCGGCCGCATCCAGGTCCGCGTCGTCGAACACGATGAAGGGCGCGTTCCCGCCCAGCTCCAGGCCCAGCTTCTTGATCTGGTCGGCGCTCTGGCGCATCAGCACGCGGCCGATCTCGGTGGAGCCGGTGAAGGTGATCTTGCGAACCGTCGCATTGGAGGTAAGCTCGGCGCCGATGGCGCGCGCGTTGCCGGTGATCACGTTGAACACGCCCTTGGGCACGCCGGCGCGGATGGCGAGCTCGGCGAGCGCGAGGGCCGAATACGGTGTCTGGCTCGCGGGCTTCAAGACCATGGTGCAGCCGGTGGCGAGCGCGGGACCGGCCTTGCGGGTGATCATCGCGTTGGGGAAGTTCCACGGCGTGATCGCCGCGACGACCCCGATCGGCTGCTTGAGGACGACGATGCGCTTGTCGGGCGAAGTCGCCGGAATCACGTCCCCGTAGACGCGCTTCGCCTCCTCGGCGAACCATTCGATGAACGACGCGCCGTAGAGGATCTCGCCCTTGGCCTCGGCGAGCGGCTTGCCCTGCTCCGCGGTCAGGAGCGCGGCGAGGTCATCGGCGTTGGCGACCATGAGGTCGAACCATTTCCGCAGGATCGCGGAACGCTCCTTGGCGGCCAGCGCGCGCCACGCGGGCAGGGCCGCTGCCGCTGCCTCGACCGCGCGGCGCGTTTCGGCGGCGCCGCAATCGGGCACCGTGCCGATGAGAGAGCCATCGGCGGGGTTGTCGACCTTGATGCGTGCCCGGCTGTCCGCCTCGACCCACTGCCCGTCAACCAGGCAGCGGTCGCGGAACAGGGCCGGGTCCTTGAGCGCGGGGACGGCGGGGCGTGACTCGGCGACGGCATTCATGGCGACCTCCGGGGGAATGGGTGAAATTATACCGCGCTGCAACATGCCGCCCCGGCCGCCGCCCTGGCCGATTCTGGCTATGATGGGCCGATCCAAAGGAGAAACTTCATGCAACGCATTGCCGTCATCGCCACGCTCTTTCTTGCCGCCGCCTCCGGACTCGCCGATGCCAAGACGCTGCGCTGGTCGAGCCAGGGCGATTACCTCACCGCCGACCCCGCCGCGCAGAACGAGCTGCTCACCAACTCCATCAACGGCCACGTCTACGAGACGCTGGTGGTGCGCGGCAAGAAACTCGAGATCCTCCCCGGCCTCGCCACCAGCTGGAAGCAGACCGGTCCGACCACGTGGATCTTCAACCTGAGGAAGGGCGTGAAGTGGCACGACGGAGCCGACTTCACCGCCGACGACGTGGTGTTCTCGATCAAGCGCATCCAGGGGCCGACCTCGAACTTCCGCGTCTACGGCAACGCCGTGGGCGAGGCCAGGAAGATCGACAGCCACACGGTGGAGTTCACCACGCCCGTGCCCAACCCGGTGATGCTGGAGATGCACGCCGGCAGCCTCTTCATCATGAGCAAGGCGTGGGCCGAGAAGAACAACGCGGTGAAGGCGCAGGACTTCACCAACAAGGAGGAGAGCTACACGGCGCGGAACGCGATGGGCACGGGGCCGTACACCCTGGTCTCGCGCGAGCCGGACGTGAAGAGCGTCTTCAGGAAGAACCCCAACTGGTGGGGCCTCAAGGAGAAGGGCTACTGGGAAGGCAACGTCGACGAGATCGTCTTCACGCCGGTGAAGGAGGGCAACACGCGCATGTCGGCGCTGCTCGCCAACAACCTCGACATGGTGCTCGACCCGCCGGTGCAGGACATCGACAAGCTGAAGCAGGACAAGAACATCAAGGTCTACGAGGGCCGCGAGAACCGCATCATCTTCCTCGGCATGGACCAGGCCCGCGACGAGCTGCTCTACTCGAACGTGAAGGGCAAGAACCCCTTCAAGGACAAGCGCGTGCGCCAGGCCTTCTACCAGGCGATCGACGTGCAGTCGATCAACAAGGTCGTGATGCGCGGCCTGTCGGTGCCCACCGCGATCACCGTCCCGAATCCCGACGGCGCGGGCATCCCCAAGTCGATGGACAAGCGCTACCCGTTCGATATCGCCGCCTCGAAGAAACTGCTCACAGAAGCGGGCTACCCGAACGGCTTCGAGCTCGGCATGGACTGCCCCAACAACCGCTACATCAACGACGAGAAGATCTGCCAGGCGGTGGCGGCGATGCTCTCCAAGGTGGGCATCACCATCAAGCTGAACGCCATCCCGCGCGCGCAGTATTTCCCCAAGGCGCAGAAGATGGACGTGAGCTTCTACATGCTGGGCTGGGGCGGCGGCACCACCGACGCGATCTTCATCCTGCAGCCGGTGCTGCACAGCAGGAACGACAAGGGCGACGGCGACTACAACTGGGGCAACTACAAGGACCCCGAGTTCGACGCGCTGATCGACGCCGCCAAGGGTGAGGTCGACATGAAGAAGCGCCAGGAGATCATCAACAAGGCGGTGCAGCACCACCACAACATGGTCTACCACATCCCCATCCACATCCAGGTGATCCCGTGGGCCTCGCGCGCCAACGTGAGCGTGGTCCACCGCGCCGACAACTGGATGCAGGCGACGTGGGTGACGATCAAATGACGACGCCTGGCGTCGTCATCCCGGTGACAGGCCGGGATCCAATGATTTGGCCCCGGCCTACGCCGGGGTGACCCCTTTGCGAATGCTCGCTGCCGCCGTTGCGGCACTTATCTTCAGTTCCCAGGCCGCGACCCTGCGCTGGTCCTCCCAGGGCGACTACCTCTCCTCCGACCCACACGCGCAGAACGAGGGCCTCAACAACAACATCAACGACCACATCTTCGAGCGCCTCACCGCGCGCGAGAAGGACCTGTCGCTGAAGCCCTCGCTGGCGACCTCCTGGGAAACGAAGAGCCCCAGTGTGTGGCGCTTCATCCTGCGGCGCGGCGTGGCCTTCCATGACGGCTCGCCCTTCACCGCCGACGACGTCGTCTTCTCCCTCCAGCGCGCGCAGCTGCCGAGCTCCAACTTCAAGGTGTTCGCCACGCCGCTCGGCGTCGCGCGGAAGATCGATTCCCACACCGTGGAGATCGAGACACCGGCGCCCTCGCCCGCGGGGGTCTTTCTCGAGAACGTGAACTCGGTGCGCATCATGAGCAAGGCGTGGTGCGAGAAGCATGGCGCGTTGAAGCCCCAGGACTTCAAGACCGGCGAGGAGACCTACTCGTCGCGCCACGCCAACGGCACCGGCCCCTACACGCTGGTCAAGCGCGAGGCCGAAGTCATCACGCAGCTGAAGAAGAACCCCAACTGGTGGGGCATCGCGGACAAGCGCTTCGAGGGCAACATCGACGAGGTCGTCTATCGCCCGATCAAATCGGACGCGACCCGCATGGCCGCGCTCGTCACCGGCGAACTGGACCTGGTGCTCGACCCGCCGCTGCAGGACATCAGTCGCCTGAAGAGCGACAAGTCCCTCAAGGTGATCGAAGGGCCCGAGAACCGCGTGATCTTCCTGGTGATGGACCAGGAGCGCGACGAGCTCAAGTACTCGAACGTCAAGGGCAAGAACCCGCTCAAGGATCTGCGCGTGCGCCAGGCCTTCTATCACGCGATCGACATCCAGGCGATCCAGCGCCAGGTGATGCGCGGCATGTCGCTGCCTACCGGCGCCATGGTGCCGACCGCGCGCAGCAGCGATCCTTCCCTCGAGCCGCGACTCTTTCCCCACGACGTGGCGCGCGCGAAGAAACTGCTGGCCGACGCCGGCTACCCCAACGGCTTCGAGCTGGGCCTCCTCTGCCCCAACAACCGCTACGTGAACGACGAGCGCATCTGCACCGCACTCACCGGGATGTTCGCCAAGATCGGCGTCACGGTGAAGCTGAGCTCGATCCCGCGCGCGCAGTTCTTCCAGAAGGTCGACCAGTTCGACATCAGCATGCATCTCTACGGCTGGGGCGGCGCGGCGGTCGACCCCGGCTTCACGCTCACGCCCGTGATCCACAGCCGCGATTCCAAAGGCCGGGGGGAATTCAACTCGGGGCGCTACAAGGATCCCGCGCTCGACGCGCTCATTGAGGCCACCGAGGCGGAGATGGATCCGGCGAAGCGCCGCGCGACGATGATCGAGGCCCTGCGGAAGACGCGGGAGGCGATCTACGTCCTGCCGCTGCATCGCCAGGTGATTCCCTGGGCCATCCGGGCGAACGTGACGACGCAGCACACGCCGCATAACGTGGTCGAGGCGATCTGGACCCGCGTCAACTGAAACCGGGCCGCGCGGGAAAACCCCATAAAATGGGGCGATGAACATCTTCCAGGCAGTCCTCGGCAAGCGCGCTGCCGCGATCGCCGCCGGCGATAAACCGGTTTCGATCGCGGCGCTTTCGGTGCAGGGCCGCACCGCGCTGGGCGCGATCGAGGTGCATGCGCCGATCGTCTTCGGCCCCGCGCTCCTCGCCACCCTCCGCTGGCCCGGCGGCGTGACGCAGCTTCGCTCGAGCGACGCCGTCTACCTCAACTGGCTGCCGCGCGGCCGCTATGCCTTCCGTCTCGCGCTTCCCGCGGGCGTGCCCCCGGGTGCGGTCACCCTCGCACTCGCGCTCTTTCACCAGGAGGCGATGGCGCCTACGGAGGTCGACGCACGCGAGGTTGCGGCGACGCTTCCCACCGCGAGCGGCCCCGACGTCGCGCCCTGGGTCGTCGAGGCGGTGCCGCCGACGCGCGCGATCGGCGAGCTCGCCTGGAACAAGGGGCACGCGGACTGGTTTTTCCGCCACTTCGACCACGCGGCCACCACGATCATCGGCTACTTGCTGGGCGACTCGCCGCTGCTTCGCGGGCGCGTGCTCGACGTGGGCTGCGGCGACGGCATCACCGACCTCGGCATCGCGCTGCGCACCAAAAGCCGGAGGTTCGTCGGCATCGATCCCTTCAAAGGGTTCGAGCGCCTGGCGCAGATCGTCGCCGACAACCAGCTTCCCGCCGACCTGGTGCCGCCGACGCTCGCCTTCCGCCCCGACGACGCCAATCACCTGCCGTTCGACGACGACAGCTTCGAGGTGGTGATCTCGTGGGGATCGGTGGAGCACATGGCGGGCGGCTACATGCGGGCGCTGCAGGAGATGAAGCGCGTGCTGGTGCCCGACGGGCTGCTCCTCGTGGTGCCCGGGCTCTATTACTCCGACATCGGCCACCACCTGGGCGAATTCTCCAGCGAGCCGTTCTTCCATTTGAAGAAGACGCCCGAGGAGCTGCGCAAGCTGGTGCTCGAGACGCCGCCCAAGTACATCGACCGCTCGGGCGAATTCGCCACCAACGAGCAGTACTGGCAGTGGCACACGGAGCTGAACCGCATCACCGTGAGCCAGTTCGAGCGCGAGCTGCGCGCGCTCGGGTTCGAGCCGTGGCGCGTGGCACTGCGCACCAACCCGTTGATCGAGTACACGCCGGAGATGCAGCAATACTCGTTCGAGCAGCTCGCCAGCAACGAGCTCTACGTGTCCTGCT
>JBKJTM010000185.1:0-6900 GCA_046590805.1 Usitatibacter sp. | reverse complement strand
CGAGCCGCATCCGCCGCGCACCACGCATCGCGCCGTTTCCGCTGGGGCTTCGCCGCGATGCTCGCGGCGCTCGCCGCGCTCGGCCCCTTCTCCATCGACGCCTACCTGCCCGCATTCGCCGGCATCCAGGCCTCGCTCGCGGCGACGCCGCTCGAGATCCAGCAGACGCTTTCCGCGTATCTCTTCGCCTTCGGCCTGATGTTCCTTTTCCACGGCGCGCTCTCCGACAGCTTCGGGCGCAAGCCCGTGATCATGGTCGCCCTGGTGGTCTACACCATCGCCTCGGCCGCCGCGGCGCTCACGGACTCGGTGAGCGGGCTGATCGGCTGGCGCGTGGTGCAGGGCTTGTCGGTGGGCGCTGGGATGGTGGTCGGCCGCGCGATGATCCGCGACCTTTTCGGACCCGAGGACGCGCAGCGCCTGATGTCGCTGGTGACGCTCTTCTTCGGGCTGGCGCCCGCGATCGCGCCGGTGATCGGCGGCTGGCTGTTCGTCGGCCTCGGCTGGCGCTCGATCTTCTGGTTCCTGGCGGCCGTCGGCGCCCTCCTCGTCGCGGCCGGCTGGCGCTTCCTGCCGGAAACCCTCGCGCCGGAGGCTCGCCAGTCGTTCCATCCGGTGCCGTTGATGAAGGGCTACCAGGAAGTCGGCATCAACATGCGCTTCCTGCTGCTGTCGCTCGCAGCGGGATTCAACTTCAACGCGTTCTTCCTCTACATCGTCTCGGCGCCGGTGTTCCTCGGCGAGCACCTCGGCCTCGGGCCGCAGGAGTACGCATGGCTATTCTTCCCTTGCATCGCCGGAATCATGGTGGGTGCCCAACTCTCGGGGCGCGCGGCCGGCCGGCATGCCCCGGCAACCACCGTGCAGCGCGCCTATGTATTCATGGGGTTCGCCGTGCTGGTGAACCTCGCCTATGCCTTCGCGGTGGCGCCCTCGATCCCCTGGGCGGTGATCCCGATCGCCATCTACGGCATCGGTTTCGCCATGGCGATGCCGTCGATCTCACTCATCACCCTGGACCTTTTCCCGACGCGCCGCGGCATGGCGGCGTCGTTGCAGGGATTCGTCTCGGGGATGGTCAACGTGATCGTGGCCGGCGTGATCTCGCCGCTGCTGTGGGACCATCCGCGCTGGCTCGCCATCGGCATGGCCGCTCTCGCCTTGCTGGGGTTCGCCAGCTGGCGGGGTTACCTGCGCTCCGCCAGGCGCCGCGGCGGAGGGCTGCCGCCGAAGATCGAATCAGCCTGACTCGCCTCGGTCAGCGCATCTGGCGGCAGTGGGTCTCGCGGAGGAACCCGGTGAGCGCGAGCGAGGCGAGGCACCACGCGAGCATCAACCCGAAGCCGGACTGGAACGCGGCGAAGCCGTAGACGCGCACGCCATCGGCCACCGCGCCGTCCCAATGGCGGTCGAGCATGAATCCGACCAGCGGCTGCATGAACATGCCGCCCAGCATGACGCCCATGTTCGCGATCCCCGAGACGGTGCCTCCGAGCCTCGCGGGCACCGACTCCTTGGCGAACGCGAAGGTCACGATGAACGCCCCGCCTGCGACCGAGACCGCGATCAGCAGCGCCACCAGCGCGGCCCGCGGCAGGCCCGGCAAGAAAACCAGCACCGCCCACAGCAGGATGCTCGCGCCGAGGCCGACCAGGAAGACGGGCTTCCTCCGCCCGATGCGTTGCGACAGCGACCCGTACGCCATGCTGCTCGCCGACCACGTGACCAGCATCGCGGAGGCCATGAGCGCGGCCCCGCCGGTGGTGAACCCGTAATGGGTCACGAGGAAGGGCACGCCCCAGAGGCCGGCGAAGGTGAGGATGATCGCGGAGAACGCGCCCGGGATCAGCAGCAGCAGCCAGGTGTTGCGATAGGAGAGCACCTCGCGAATCTGCGCGAGCATCGAGGCGCCGCCCGCCGCGCGGCGGTCGCCGGGAAAATAGCTCTTGAAGCCGCGGTCCGCGGGATCGTCGCGCACCACGATCCAGATCGCGGCGGCGGCGAGGAAGGTCACGGCCGCGCTCGCCACCATCACCTCGCGCCATCCGAAGATCTCCACCACCGCACGCAGCGGCGCGCCGGCAAGCGTCGCGCCGAGCACCCCGGTGAAGAGGGCCACGCCGCTCACGAACGCGAAGCTGCGCGCCGGCATCCAGTGGCTCGCGAGCTTGAGCATCGAGACGAACGCGACGCCGGCCGCCGCGCCGATGAGGAAGCGCCCGGCGCTCGCCCACCCCATTCCCGGCGCGAGCGCGAACAGCAGCGTGCCCGCCGCGGTGAGGAGCGCTCCGACGGTAAGCACCCGTCGCGGACCATAGCGGTCCGCGAGAAGACCCGTCGGGATCTGCACCGCTACGTAGCCGTAGAAGTAGAACGCGGCGAGGTTGCCCAGGGAGGCGGCCGACAGGCCGAAAGCAGCCGAGAGCTCGCGGGTCAAGACCGCGGGCGCCACCCGCTGGTAGAACGCGATCAGGTAGAGGATCGCCGCGAGGCCCCACACCAGCCAGGCGAGCGATCGGGGCGGAAGGCCGGGGGATGCGGCCTTCCCGCGTCCATCCCTCAGTACTGTTCCCACGGCAGGCCGTCGACGCGCCAGCCGTTGCGGGAGTTGCGGTGATGGCTCTCGTCCAGCTCGCCCTCGAAGCCGTGGACGACGTTCATCACGTGCTTGAAGCCCGCGCGCTCGAGCGCCTCCCCGGCCTCGACCGTGCGATTGCCGCTGCGGCAGATGAGCACGATCGGGCGTTTCTGGAAATTGGCGCCGGCGAGCTTCTTCACCTGGCCGACGAAGTGCGGGTTCAACTCCCACTCCGCGCCGTCGTACCAAGGCACCATCATCGCGCCCACCGGGTGGCCGACGAACATGTACTCCATCTCGCTGCGGCAGTCGACGAACACCGCGTCGGGATTTTCCTTGAGGTAGGCGTGGGCCTGCTTCGGCTCGAGATGGTCCATGACGCGATTCTAATGAAAACCGGGGATGGACCCTGAACCGGGCAGAGGCGTGAACCGGGGTCCGTCCCCGGCGTAGAATCTTTCCATGAACGCACCCGACACCCCCTTCGCATTCGACGCCACGATCGCCGCGGCCGCCGACAAGGCCGAGCCGCGCGTGATCGCGTGGCGGCGCGACTTCCACCAGAACCCCGAGCTCGGCAATCGCGAGGTTCGCACGGCGAAGATCGTCGCCGACCACCTGCGCGCGCTGGGCTTCGATAACGTGCAGGAAAAAGTCGCGCACACCGGCGTGGTCGGGGTGCTGAAGGGCGGCAAGCCCGGGCGCGTGGTGGCGCTGCGCGCCGACATGGACGCGCTGCCGGTGACCGAGGAGGTCGATGTTCCGTTCAAGAGCACGGTGAAGACCGAGTGGAACGGCATGCAGTGCGGCGTGATGCACGCCTGCGGCCACGATGCGCACACCGCGATGCTGATGGGTGTCGCCGAAGTGCTCGCCGGCATGCGCGATCGAATTCCCGGCACGGTCAAGTTCCTGTTCCAGCCGGCGGAGGAGACGCCCCCGGTGGGCGAGGAAGGCGGCGCCAAGCTGATGGTCGAGGAAGGCTGCCTCAAATCGCCCGACGTCGATGCGGTCTTCGGCCAGCACATCACCTCGATCTATCCCACCGGCCACATCGGCTACCGCTCGGGCCCGCTGATGGCCTCCGCCGACCGCTTCCGCATCTTCCTGCGCGGCGTGCAGACCCACGCGGCGATGCCGTGGCGCGGCATCGATCCGATCGTCATCGGCTCTCAGGTGGTGCTGGGGCTGCAGACCATCGTGTCGCGGCGCATGAACATCACCGAGGAGCCTTCCGTCGTCACCGTGGGCGTCTTCCAGGGCGGCGTGCGCCAGAACATCATTCCGGATGAAGTGAAGATGGAAGGCACCATCCGCACCTTCGACGAGACGCAGCGCGGCGAGATCCACGACCACGTGCGCCGCATCACCGAGATGATCGCAGCCTCGGGCGGCGCCAAGGCCCAGGTGTACATCGACCGCGGGTACGACGTGACCGTGAACCACCCCGGTCTCACGGAATGGTCTGTGCCGGTGCTGGGCCGCATCGCCGGCGAGGCGAAGGTGAAGCTGGTCGACAAGATCTGCGGCTCGGAGGACTTCTCGTGCTACCAGAAGGAAGTGCCGGGGTTTTTCTACTTCCTCGGCTGCACGCCCCCCTCGGCCGATGAGAAGACCGCGGCGCCGAACCACAGCCCGCGCTTCTACGTCGACGAGGATTGCCTCAAGGTCGGCGTGAAGACCCTCGCCGGGCTCGCACTCGACTGGCTGGCGGCCAACCCGGGCTAGATTTGTCGCCCCCGCGTAGGCGGGGACCAGGATCAAAGAGTCTGTCCCCGCTCAAGCGCGGCTACGCAGGCCTGGCGGCACCAGCCGCCTTTCCAGGAATTCAAAGGCCACGTGGAGGGCGAGCGCGAGACCCGCCGCCGGTAGCGCGCCCGCCATCAGCATCACGTGGTCGTTGAGCGCGAGGCCCTGGGCGATCCTCTCGCCGAAGCCGCCCGCACCGATGAAAGCCGCGATGGTGGCGGTGCCGACGTTCACCACTGCCGCGGTCTTGACGCCCGCGAGGATCGTCGGCGCCGCGAGCGGCAGCTCGACGTGCCGCAGGATCGCCGCGGACCGCAGTCCCAACGCAAGGCCCGCCTGGCGCAACCCATCGGAGACGCCGAGGATGCCCGCGTGCGTGTTGCGCACGATCGGCAACAATGCGTAGAGGAAGAGGGCGATCGTGGCCGGCCAGACACCGATCGAACCGGTCAGCGGAATGAGGAACGCGAGCAACGCGAGCGAGGGCACCGTCTGAACAAGCCCCGCCACCAGGAGCACCGGCTGGGCCAGGGCGCGGATCCGCGCCGCCGCGATGCCCAGCGGCACCCCGATCGCGATCGCGGCGACGAGCGACCCCAGCACTAGCGCCAGGTGCTGCGCGAGGAGTCTCCCGAAGTCCGGAGCGAACAACGCCTCCATGAGGGTTCGCCGTCCACCCGAAGTCTCGCCGGCGAGGTACTGCGCGGCGATCGAGGCGAAGTCGCGGCCGTCCAGCTCCGCGCGTGCGTTGAGCGCGATCATCGCCTTCTCGTTGAGGCGCCCCTGCAGCGCTGCGATCGCCGCCCACGCCTTGGGAAGCGCCTCCGGCGTCCCGGCGCGATAGAGCAGCAGCGCGTCATAGCGGGGAAAGTAGCGCCGGTCGTCCTCCAGCACGCGGATGCCATAGCGCCCGATCTTGGCGTCGGTCGAGTAGAGGTCGATCGCGTCGACCTGGCCCGCCTCGAGCGCCTCGTACGCCAGTCCATGGTCGAGCGCGCGCGGCGAGATCGCGGCGAGCGCGTACGCCTCCTTGAGGCCGGGCCAGCCATCCGCGCGCCCGAGGAACTCGTGCGAGAGGCCCACGCGCACGTCGGGGTGCTTGCCGAGATCGGAGATGCGGCGCAGCGCTCGCTCCGCGGCGTACTTTTCGCGCACGCCGATCGCGTAGCTGTTGGAGAAGCCGAGCGGGACCGCGGCGGCGAGCCCCATGGGTGCCAGCCGCGCGTTCATCTGCGCCAGGTCCAGGTCCTGACCGGCGCCCAGGATCTCCCGGGAAATGGTGCCCGCATACTCCGGATAAAGGTCGATCGCGCCGTTGCGCAACGCGGCCAGAAGAATCGCGGTATTGCCCATCCCCGGCCGGTGGCTCGCCGTGGCGCCTGCGCCGCGCGCGCTCTGCGCCACCAGCTCGGCAAGGATGTACGACTCGGTGAAGCGCTTCGAGCCCACGCGCAACTCTTCCGCGGCACCGGCGGCCGTGGCCCAAGCGCCCGCAGCCGCGAGCAGGGCGGCGGCAAGTATCGCGAACGGGCGGTGGATCGGGGCGGCCGCGGCCTCAGTGTCGGTCATGGCTCGGGATTGTGATCATGCTTTGTATTGTCCATCGCCAGACATGCGGCTATGATTTTCCAATCGCCACCCACGGAGCCCCCATGATCCGAAAACTGGTTTCGATCGCGTTCCTGCTACTGGCCACCTCGGCCACGTATGCCCAGGCCGTACCCGAAGCGCGCATCAAAGCGATCCTCGCGATGTCTCCGCAGGAAATGGCTTCGACCGGCGCCTGGACCCGCTCGGCTTACGACCGCATGCTCGCCCACATCAACGCGATCAAGGACAAGCCGACGCGCGACCTGGTGCTCGACATGGTGCTGCGGCCCGAATCCACGGTCTTCAAGGCGAAGGCCACCCAATCCTTCCTGGCCTCGCCGGCGGCCGGCGGGCGCGGCCACCATTACTACCCGGGCGGGCTGCCGGTGCACGTGCTCGAATGGATCGACGTGGCGATGGCCTGGGCCAACACCTACGAAAAGGTCTACGGGGTGAAGAAGATCGACCGCGACATCATCGTCGCGGGGCTGGTGCTGCACGACTGGGCGAAGGTCTGGTACGAGTGGGACCCGAAGACCGGCAAGATCGTGAAGCCCGCCTGGTACCCGGCCTCCTGGGGCGGCGAGCAGGGCAAGGCGAAATGGAAGTGGATGGGCGAGCACGGGGCCGTAGCCTACGCCGAGCTCTACGCGCGCGGCGCGCCCGAAAAGCTCATCGTGGCCACCGCCGCGACCCACTTCGACCCGCATTGGGACCTCGACAGGGATGGCGAGGGCCTGAATCCGGCGCTGGCAGAGGCCGCCAAGATCGCCGGCAAACCGCCGATCGTCGTGAAGCCCGGCCGCCAGATGATGGAATGGTGGTTTTCGGTCTATACCGACGGCGCGTGGTCCTTCTCGCATTACGCTGCGGGCTTCACGGGCGTGGACGCGGTCCAGGCGGTCGCCAAGGATCTGGGTTTCGCGGAAGGTTCGCTCGAGGCCAACAAGCTCACGAGCTTCGTCCTGAGCCGCGTTTCGGAC
>JBKJTM010000096.1:0-5194 GCA_046590805.1 Usitatibacter sp. | reverse complement strand
TCTTGGCGGCCTCGTCGCCGATGCGCTCGAACGCCTTCGCCACCCACACGATCTGCAGCGACGTGGTGATGGTGCGCGGGTCTTCCATCATGAAGGTGATCAGCTGGCGGATGATGGCGCGGAACTCCTCGTCGATCGCCGCGTCCTCGCCGCATACTTTCGCAGCCGCCGCCGCGTCCAGGCGCGCGAAGGCATCGAGCGAGCGGCGCAGCATGCCGATCGCGATATCGGAGATGTGCGCCATCGGCACCAGGCGTGGGGCATTGGCGGTGCCGCCGGCGTGCACGTCCTTGGCCATACGCGCGATCTTGGCGGCCTCGTCGCCGATGCGCTCCAGGTCGGTCACGATCTTGCTTGTGGCGAGGATCAGGCGCAGGTCGCTCGCCGCCGGCTGGCGGCGCACGATGATCTGTCCCAGGTCGTTGTCGATGGCGAGCTCGAGGTCGTTCACCCGCGCGTCGTCGGCGATCACCTGCGTCGCGCGCTCGACATCGCCGTCGACGTACCCGGCGATAGCGGAGCGGATCTGCGATTCCACCAGGCCGCCCATCTGCAGCATCCGAGAGCGGATGGCTTCCAGGTCCTGGTCGTATTGCTTGTTGATGTGCTCGGTCATTGTCGGTCTCCCGAACATTCTATTAGGGGCTTGTGACAGTTGCGTGACCGATTGCCGCATCGACCACGGGCGTGGTCTAGCGACTCTTCTTTTCGGCCCTGAGCTTGTGCAGCTTCGATTCGACCGCCGCGCACGCCTCGATGAAGTCGGCGAGGAATCGTTCGTCGATATTCAGGTCGCCCTCGTACTCTCCAAGGTTTCTGATTTCATGCCCCTTGGCAAGCACTCGCCAGACTTCGGGGCCCAGCTCCAGGGTATGCGGCAATACCTGGAACGCTCGTCCGGCGGCTCCGCAATGAGGGACTTCCCGGGACCCGCGAGACGCTCAAGCGCGAAGGTCATTCTCGCCTCCAAGGACCCAGACCTTCGGCTGGGCGAGAACCCGGTTCACGAATGCGTTGTCCTCCTTGACGCGTCGTTTCCACTCCCTGCGGCTGTAGACAGTCGGATTGACTGTCCGGCCGAGCAGCTGGTGAAGGGACTCGATGGCACCAAAGACATCCGCATAGGAAACGCGATCGCTCAAGACCATCAGGTCGATATCGCTGGAAGCGGTGTCCGAGCGCTTGGCGACCGAGCCGTATACAAAGGCCGCGTGAATATCGTCGGCTATCGGCTCAAGCGCGGCCCTGACGGGCCCCGCCAAGCCTGTTGTCTTTTGCGCGATCGAGCATAGCTCGCTGAAAAGGGGCGATGAAGGGTTTGCCTGATAGTGCTTCTGGGCTCCGATCCGGCGGACTGAAACCAGGCCGCTCTTCTCGAGCTTCATGAGCTCGCGCTGGACCGCACCCGAGCCTGCCCCCAGGCGACCGATGACCTCCGTTGCATAGAAGCTTCGCTCGGGCTGCCCAAAGAGCAACCCAAGGACTGCCTGCTGCGTACGTGAGAACAGTGCAGCGGCGAGGCCTCCGGCCTCGTCGGCTTTTTTCATACCCATACTGGGCATAATACTACCCAATTTGGGCATATGCAACACCCTGCCGGCTCTATTTCCTTGCGCTCGCCCGAATCTTGTCGAGCGTGGTGTTCGGCGTGATCGCCTGAGGATCGATCCGCACCTCGATCACCGCGGGCTTGCCCGAGGCGACGCAGCGCTCGTAGGCGGGAGCGAACTGCGCAGTGTCCTCGACGATCTCGCCCACCGCGCCGAAGGAGCGGGCGAAGGCGGCGAAGTGCGGGTTCTGCAGCTCGGTGCCCGACACGCGGCCCGGGTAGTTCTTCTCCTGGTGCATGCGGATGGTGCCGTACATGCCGTTGTTCACGATCACGATGATCACCGCCGCGTCGTACTGCACCGCGGTGGCGAGCTCCTGGCCCGACATGAGGAAGTCGCCGTCGCCCGCGAAGCAGATCACGGTGCGCTCGGGGTGCACGATCTTCGCGGCGACCGCGGCGGGCACGCCGTAGCCCATCGCGCCCGAGGTGGGTGCGAGCTGCGTCCTGAAGCCGGTGTAGCGATGGAAGCGGTGCAGCCAGGTGGCGAAGTTGCCGGCGCCGTTGCAGTAGATGGCATCGGCGGCATGCTGGTTGAGGTAATCGACGATGTCCCACATCTGCACCCGCCCGGGTATCTCGCGGCGCCCGCTCCAGGCGAGGTAATCCGCGCGGGCCTCGACCACGCTCGCCTTCCACGGCGGGTTCTCGACCGGCGTGAGCGCCGCCGCCGCCGCCGCAAACGGCCCGGGAGCGGAGACGATACCCAGCTCCGGTTGGTAGACGCGCCCGATCTCCTCCGCGCCCGCATGCACGTGCACCAGCTTCTGCCGCGGCACCGGGGAGTCGAGCAGCGTGTAGCCGCTGGTGGTCATCTCGCCCAGGCGCGCGCCGACGACCAGCAACAGGTCCGCCATCTTGACGCGCTCCGCCAGCACCGGGTTGATGCCGATGCCGACATCGCCCACGTAGCTCTCGTGGCGGTTGTCGAACAGGTCCTGGAAGCGGAACGCGCAGCTCACCGGCAGGTGATTGGCGACCGCGAAGCGCTGGATGTCGGCGCACGCCTCCGGAGTCCAGCCGCTGCCGCCGAGGATCACGAGCGGGCTCTTCGCCTGCGCGAGCAGCATCTGCAGCTTGAGCATCGCGTGGTTGCCGGGATGGGCTTCGGCCGGCGTGAAGCGCTCGGTATCCACGGCTTTCACCTGCTGGGAGAGCATGTCTTCAGGCAGCGCCAGCACCACCGGGCCGCGGCGGCCCGAGGTGGCGACCTGGTAGGCGCGCGCGATGTACTCGGGGATGCGGCGCGGATCGTCGATGCGCGCCGCCCACTTGGCGAGCGGCGCGAACATCGCCGCGAAGTCCACCTCCTGGAAAGCCTCGCGGTCGCGGAAGTCGCTGCCCACGTCGCCCACGAACAGGATCATCGGCGTGGAATCCTGGAAAGCGGTATGCACACCCACGCTCGCCTGCGTGGCCCCCGGGCCGCGCGTGACGAAACACAGCCCCGGCCGGTTGGTGAGCTTGCCGTAGGCCTCGGCCATGTTGGCGGCGGACGCCTCGTGGCGGCAGACGATCAGCTTCACGCTGTCGCGCACGTCGTAGAAGCCGTCGAGCACCGGCAGGAAGCTCTCCCCCGGTACGGTGAAGGCGCAATCCGCGCCGTGCACCACCAGCTGGTCGACGAGGAGGCGTCCCGCGTGGCGCGTGGGCGCGGTCACTTCTGCTTCACGATGTAGCCACGCTTCCTCAGCATCTCCACCAGGCCTCGCGGCCCGGCCAGATGCAGGCTTCCCACGGCGACGAAATGGCGGTCCTTCGAGTTGGCGAGGTAGCCCTCGATCTTGGCCACCATCGAGTCGTGGCGCGCCCAGATGAACTTCTCCTCGAACTCCTTCGCGCCGGGCACCGTGTCGTTGTACTTGCGCGCGATCTCCAGCAGCAGCTTCGGATCCCCGGTCTGCCAGGCGTTCACCATGCCGGTGATCTGCTCGCCGGTAAGGCCGCTCTCGAGCGCCGTGAGGGTGCCCTCGAAGAGCGTGCGCGTCTCCGGCTCGGTGAGGGAATCGATCAGCTTCGCCTGCATCGCGAGGCCCTCGATCTCGACGATCGGCTTGGTCTCCGCCTTCGCCTTGGCGATGAGGTAGCCATCGACGCCGTACTGCGGCATGTATCCCAGCCGCGCCCACTCCGAGAACACCAGCATCGATACCGCCATGAAGGGCCGCAACTGCGCCACCGACTCCTCCGGGAGCGAGTAGCGGGCGAGCAACTTCCTGAAGCGCGCGTACTCCGCGGGCTTCACGTGCTTCGCGAGCGTATCGGGCGGCGCGTAGGTCATGAGCGGCGAGGCCTTCGCGACCGCATCGAGGTCGGTGATGTCGGCCTCGACGACGAGAACGTTGGAGTCGATGAACGCCTGCTCGACCACGGGTGGCAGCGGATACCACGCCTTCTTGCCGGCGTGCACGGTGCCGAAGAGATAGACGCGGTTGGTCATCGAGGACACTTCCCAGAGGAAGTTCTCGGCCGGCGCGAGCGAGGGCGCCGCGATCAGGCAGGCGAGAAAGGCGCGATGCAGGAATCGGATCATTTCTTGTTGGGCGTCCAGGTGGATTGGGGCGGTTCGAAGGGGGGCATCTTGATCTCGTTGTAGGTCACTTGGAGAATCTCGAGGTCCTCGTCGCCTCCGGGCGTGCGCAGGTGGACGGTGTCGCCCTCGCGGCACTTGATGAGGGCGCGCGCGACCGGCGAGATCCAGCTCACGTAATGCTTCGAGGGATCGGTCTCGTCGATGCCGACGATGCGCACCGTGCGCTCCTCGCCATTGGACGACATCGCGTAGGTGACGGTGGCGCCGAAGAAGACCTGGTCGGTCTCCTCGCGGATGGCGGGGTCGACCACCTCGGCGGCCTCCAGGCGCCTGGTGAGGTAGCGGATGCGCCGGTCGATCTCGCGCAGCCGCTTCTTGCCGTACTGGTAGTCGGCGTTCTCCGACCGGTCGCCCAGCTTCGCGGCCCACGACACCACGCCGGTGACCTCGGGCCGCTCGGTCTTCACCAGCCAGGTGAGCTCGTCGCGCATGTGGCGCCAGCCGTGCGGCGTGAGGTAGTTCTTCGAGCCCGGGGGGATCGGGTTCGCGTCCTCGTCGCCGTCGACATCGTCCTCGGGCGCATCGTCGTTCTCGCGCGTGAACGCCTTGCTCATTTCAGCCCCTGCACGAACGCCCTGACTCCGCCCAGGAGCATCTCCACCGCGATCGCCGTGAGGATGAGGCCCATCAGCCGCTCGATCGCCTGCATGACGCGCTCGCCCATGCGCTTCTGCAGCCCGTCGCCCGCCAGCAGGATCGCGGTGGTGAACGCCATCGCGGCGAGGAGCGCCGCCATCCACATGCCGAGCTTGGCCGGCTCGCGGGTCGCCATCAGCATCACGGTGGCGAGCGCCGAGGGGCCGGCGATGAGAGGGATTGCCAGGGGGACGATGAAGGGCTCGCCGCGGGTCTGCGGGCCGAACGCGCCCTCGGGATGGCCGAAGACCATGCGGATCGCGATCATGAAGAGGATGATACCGCCGGCTATGGAGAGCGACGTCTCCGAAAGGTGCATGAACTCGAGCACCTTGCGGCCGAAGACCATGAACAGC
>JBKJTM010000060.1:0-6916 GCA_046590805.1 Usitatibacter sp. | reverse complement strand
GAATGCGAGCGAGTGCTTGAGGTAGTGCTCGTCGTCGCGCGAGGTGCAGTCCGCGTCGAGGCGCTGGTGGGCGCCGCGCGATTCGCGCCGCTCGAGCGCCGATTGCGCCATCGCCTGCGCGACGTCGAGCTGGTAGCCGAGCTCCAGCAGCCCCAGCCACTCGGTGTTCCACGCCTGGGTGCGGTCGGCCAGCCCCACGCGAGCGCATCGCTCCTTCAGCTCGGCGAGGATCTGGCAGGTCGCGCTGATCTCCTCGTGGGTGCGGTAGATGCCGCAGCCCGATTCCATCGCCGCCGCCATCGCATTTCGAATCCCCGCAAGCGGCTCGCCTCCAGGCAGGCGGCGCAACGGCACCGTGGCGCGCTCGCACGCGTCCTGCTCCTGCCAGCGAAGCGTGACGCCGTTGTCGTTCGGCGCGTTGCGCGCGTAGCTCGCCGCCTCCTCGCCCGCGACCTTGCCGAACACGCAGAGCTCGGCGAGCGAGTTGGAGCCCAACCGGTTGGCGCCGTGAATGCCGCTGCTGGCGCACTCGCCCGCGGCGTAGAGGCCCGGCAGCGGCGTGGCAGCCTTCAGGTCGGTGGGTATCCCGCCCATGGTGTAGTGCACCGCCGGGCGCACCGGGATCGGCGTGTGCGCCGGATCGATGCCGAGGAACTCGCGCGCCATCTCGCGGATCTGCGGCAGGCGCTCGCGCAGCTTCGCGTCGCCCAGGTGGCGCAGGTCCAGGTTCACCGCGGCCCCATGGGGCGTCGCGATGGTGCGTCCCTTGCGCTCCTCGTGCCAGAACGCCTGGGAGAGGCGGTCGCGGGGGCCGAGCTCCATCGCCTTCTTGCGCGGCCACGGATCGGGCGGCCCGAGCCCGTAGTCCTGCAGGTAGCGGTAGCCCTCGTTGTTCAGCAGCAGCCCGCCCTCGCCGCGGCAGGCCTCGGTGAAGAGGAGCCCCGTGCCCGGCATGCAGGTGGGGTGGTACTGGACGAACTCCATGTCGCGCAGCGGCACTCCGTGGCGATACGCGAGGGCCATGCCGTCGCCGGTCACGATGCCGCCGTTGGTGTTCTGGCGGAAGACGCGCCCCGCGCCGCCGGTGGCGATCACCACCGCGCGCGCGTGGATGACGCGGAATTCCCCGGTGGCGATCTCGATCGCGACCACGCCCCGCGCCCGGCCGTCGGCCACCAGCAGGTCGACGCAGAAGTGCTCGTCGAAGCGGCGGATCTGCGGATACTTGAGCGAAGTCTGGAAAAGCGTGTGCAGCATGTGGAAGCCGGTGAGGTCGGCGGCGAACCAGGTGCGCTCGATCTTCATGCCGCCGAAGGCGCGCACGTTGACGTGCCCGTCGGGCTTGCGGCTCCATGGGCATCCCCAGTGCTCGAGCTGCACCATCTCGCGCGTGCACTGGGCCACGAAGTACTCGACGGCGTCCTGGTCGCAGAGCCAGTCGCCGCCGGAGACCGTGTCGTTGAAATGGTGCTCGAGGCTGTCGTCATCGCGCACCACGCCGGCGGAGCCGCCCTCGGCCGCGACGGTATGGCTGCGCATCGGGTAGACCTTGGAGACCAGCGCGATCGAGATCGTCGGATCGGCTTCGGCCGCGGCGATCGCTGCCCGGAGCCCGGCGCCACCCCCACCCACGATCACGACGTCCGCATCGACGGCTTCCAAGCGCATCTCCCGTTGGTCCAATCGATACGGTATGCGAGCCGGCGGCTTCGCGTTTGATCCATATCAAGCCGCCGCCCTCTCCCCTTCTCCGGGAGGGGGCCGGGGAGAGGGAGCCCCGCGCCGCGTTCCGCTAGAAGCGGTAGGTCACGGTCGCGTAGACGATGCTCGCCTTGTAGCTGGAGAAGGCGTAGGCGCCGCTGAAGAAGTGCTGCGTCGTGCCGGTGCGCAGCGCATTGATATAGCCGTCCATCTGCACGTCGCTGAAGTCGAACTTCTCGTACGCACCGCCCAGGGCCACGTCGACGTTCTTGTGCACGCCGTAGGTCGCCTTCACGTTGAGCGCCTTCCTGCGGAAGCTGTCGTAGGCGTCGATCGGGAGCGGGTTGCCGAGGTTGTTCTGCGAGATGAAGTCCACGCCGCCGTCGGTCTTCTGCCAGACGAACGAGGCCGTGACTTTCAGGCGCTCCAGCGGCAGCCAGTCCGCGGCCAGCCCGACCATGTTGTTCTTGTCGTTCACCTTGCCCTGCCACATGTAGGCGGTGCCGGCGGTGTTCGGGTTCGGGTAGGTGGTGGTCGCGCCGACCCAGTG
Source organism: Usitatibacter sp. (assembly GCA_046590805.1). GTDB lineage: Bacteria > Pseudomonadota > Gammaproteobacteria > Burkholderiales > Usitatibacteraceae > Usitatibacter. Next base: position 4,665 of record JBKJTM010000060.1, on the reverse strand, counting down.
GTTCGAGTCGTAGTGGGTGCGTTCGTAGTCGAAGAACGCGGTCACGCGGAAGGCGTTCGCATCGCCGTAGGATGCGCTGAGGTAGATCTCCTCGCGCTTGTCGCTGGTGCGGCCGAGGATCGTGTCCTTGTAGTCGTTCCTCTTCCAGGTCAGCTCGGCGCCGAGGTCGAGCAGCGGCAGGGGCGAAGCGTCGAACGATATCCTGAAAAGGTCGCGATCCAGCGGCGCCGCGTCGAAGCGGCGCAGGTCGCGCACGAAGGGATCGGTGCGCGCACCCAGCAGGAAGCGGGAGTCGCGATCCAGGTGCTGGTACTTCACGCGCATATCGACAAAGCCGAGCGAGCCCGACTTCCACTCCAGCGTGACCTTCTTCTCCCTGGTCTCGTCGTAGTCAATGCGCTCGCGCTCGATGTCGGTGTGGTCGAGCCCGAGGGTCACCTTGTTTTCGCGGTTCACGCGGTATTGCAGGTCGGCGCCCAGGTTGTTCTTGGTGTAGTGCAGGAATTCGGTGGTGCAGGTCGGAAGCGCGACGCCCGTGGCGGTGAAGTCGCAGGCGCCGCCGGAACCGGGGCCGCCGGGCGTGAAGACGACGTGCTGGGAATTGTTCTCGCGCTCGTACCAGTTCCAGTAGAGCTTCGAATCGAGGCGCGGCGCGAGGTTCGAGTTGAGCGCCGCCGACATCGACTTGTTGACCACCTCGCCCTTGAATTGCGTCGAGCTGGGGTTCGAAAGGCGCGCGTTTCCGGTGGTGCCGGAGATCGAGAGCCAGCTCGTCTCCACCGGCATGTCGCTCTCGAGCTTCGAGTAGGTCGCGCGCAGCGCGAGCGACGAGCTCATCGGCAACTGCTTGAACATCGCGTTCACGCCGAGGCGGAACATGTCGTTGTCGGACGAGATCGTGGTGCGCTCGGTGGCCAGGCCCGTGACCACGAGCGGATGGCGCCAGTTGAGGAAGTCGTTGTGGTCCTCGAACTTGCTGTAGAGCGCGCTCACCGAGAAGTGCATCGTCTTCGACGAGTACCCGGCCTCGCCGGAGAAATCCGTCGTGGTCCAGTCGACCGGTGCCTGCAGCTCGTAGGCCGGGCCGCCGGGGCTTCCGCCGGTGCCGCCCACCGGACGAATGCCGTCAGTGCGCTTGCGGTTGGTGGTGAAGCGGAAGTAGAAGGGCGAGTCCACCCCCGGCTGGACCTCGGCGAAGCCGCCGACGTTGCGGTGCTGGATGCCGTAATCGAACTTGTTCCAGGCCGCGGTGTTGACCGAGGGGACCGTCGCGCTCGGGGTGCCGGCGAAGGTGAGGTTGTTGGTGCCGGCGCCGCTGAAGGGGGTGATCGCGCCGAAGGTGAGGTTGTGCACCACGTCGTCGCCGTAGATCGAGTACTTGAAGAGGCCGTAGCGGCCGCCGCGCAGCTCGACGAACTGGTCGTCGCGGCCGAGGTTCTCGGCGAACAGGCGGTGCCACCAGGCGTCGCTCTGCAGGCGCAGGTTCACGCCCGCGGAGAAGCCGTCGTCGAGGTCGCGGTACTCGAACAGGCGCCACGGATTATCGCCGGTCACGTTGGTGGAGTAGCCGGTCACGCTCACGGAGCCGCTCACCTGGGCGAGTGCGGCCGGTACCGCCATCGCCAGCGCGGTGAGCGCGAGCGCAGCAGGAATTTTTCTCATGGTCCTCTCCCTATCGGACGAAGCGCCGGCCGCGGGCCGCGGGGGCGTTGCTGCCGTGGATCTCGTTGTGGCAGTTCATGCAGCTGCGCGCGACGAACCGGCTGTTGGGACCACTCGTGGGACCGACGGGCGCGCGGAAGTTGGCGTCCCCGTCGTAGATCGTTCCCGGGTGCTGGGCGGCGTCGTGGCAGTCCTGGCAGAGATTCGGGACCTTCTCGTTCAGGAGCTTGGCCGAGCGGCTGCCGTGGGCGTTGTGGCAGTTGAGGCAGCTCTCCTCGACCGGGGCGTGCTCGAACATGAAGGGGCCGCGCTTGTCGGCGTGGCAGGTGGTGCAAAGCTCCTTGATGCTCGCCGCGTTCACCATCGCCGGGCTCAACGCGCCGTGCGGGTTGTGGCAGCTGGTGCACTTCACCTTGCCCTCGACGATCGGATGGTGCGAGGGACGCGAGACCAGCGCCCGGATGTCGCGGTGGCAGGTGAAGCACACCTCCTGCTGCGGCACCCTGGATGTGGTCGTGAGCGGCGCGATCTGCGGGTTGGTGATGCGAAGCAGCGAGTCCTTGCCGCCGTGCGTGCTGTGGCAATCGCTGCAGGAGACGTCGTTCTTGCGGTGCTTGCCCGAGTCCCAGAACGCCAGGTGGCGGCTGGTGGCGTGGCAGGTGAGGCAGGTCTGGTCGCGCTTCTCGGCGGGAATCGACTTGGAGGCGAGGTTGATCATGCCCCCCACGCCCTTGCCGCCGCCCGCCTTCACGTGCTCGGCGCCGTCGCCATGGCAGGCGACGCAACCGCCGGCGCTCGCCGGGGAGCGCGGATGGGCCTTGTTGCCGTGGATCGTGGCGGAATAGGAATCAACGTGGGCGGTGTGGCAGTTCTTGCAGACTTCCGGGCCCGGGGGTTGGGCTGCCGCGCTACCCGCCAAAAGAAAAAAGCACGCGAACAGCGTGCCCAGCGTGCCCTGGATCCACTTCAGTGCAGTTGTCATTCTTCGCGCCCTCCGGGGCCAGATCCGCTGCGGGTTACTTCGTGGCCAGCATCTGATCGACCGCGGCCTTGATCTCGGCCTCGGTGGCGTTGGCCTTCATGTGGCCCTTGCCGTCCTTGATCTTGGCGACCAGCTCGTCGGTCTTGCCCGCCTTCTTCGCGGCGATGTCCTTCATCGACGGACCGACCTTCTTCTTTTCGGCATCGTGGCAGTTGAGGCAACCCTTGGCCTTGAGGAGGTCCGCTCCGGCCTGCGCACCCACCTCGTTGGACAGGGCCCAGCCCGAGGCGGCGAGCACCAAGGCGATCGAAAGTCTCAGCGTCTTCACTTTTGCGGCTCTCCTATTTCGCGAACTTCATTTGCAGCGCGCCCATATGGAACGCGTGACGCACCTGGGCGTTGTCGAAAGCGGCGACGCCGAATGCGTAGGCGCCATCGAGGTTGTCGAACTGGACATCGTACTGGCTGCCGGTCACGAGCTTGCGGGCGAAAACCGCGGTCCACTTGCCCTTGCTCCAGTTGATGCTGGTGGCGATGTCGCCCCGGTCGCCCACGAAGGGCGCGACCGAAATCGACGCAACCTCGTCACCCGCCTTGAACTTGCCATCGTCGAAGGCGACCTTGTTCTCTTCGCGCAGGTAGTAGGTCGTGCCGCCGATCGGGCCGGCGCCCTTGGCCGTGCCGGCGAGCTTCACCGAGACGGAAGGCTTCGCGGGCAGGCCGCTCCTGTCCATGAACTCGGGCTTGCCGTCGACCAGCTTGATGTCGGTGTACCCGCCCGCGGTCTTGGGGTCGGTCTTGCGCCCGGCGTTGGCCGCCTTCTCCTTGTCGGCGCGCGTGTGATCGAGGTATCCGTCGTCGGTCTGTCCGATGTATCCGGTGCGCACCGCCTTCAGGTGCCACAGGTCGCCCAGCTCGCCCGCGGTGTTGGTGTACTTGTTGCCGAAGGGCTTGCCCTCGCCCAGGTGGCAGGCGGCCATGCAGCCCTGGGAGTCGAAGTCCTTGATGGAATTCCCGATGTTCCACAGGACGCCGACCTTGTCTTCATAGGCGAGGTTGTTGTCGCCGCCAGTGTCGTTCGGATCCTTGACCTTCTTCCAGGTGCCGTCAGCCTGCTTCTGGTACGGCGAGCGGCGGGACGACTCGGTCGGGTCGTCGTACTGGACCATGAAATAGAACATGTCGCCGCTGTAGACGGCCTTGAGGGTGGCGGTGGTGCCACCGTCCTTGAAATTGGCGCCGCCCGACAGGGCGACCTTGACGGGCTTTGCCTTCGCCCAGGCCGGGTCGGCGGCGCCCAGCGCGAGCTTCGGGGCGCTGGCTGATTTGACCGCTACGAGCGTGTCGGCGGCCCATGCGGGGTTCATGAGGGCAAGGCCGGCCACTAAAGCCGTAACGATTACCGGTCTGTTCTTCAGCATTTTTCGGTCCCTTTCACGATTGATGACCCGAGGCTATGCCGCCGCTGAAAAATCCGGTTGATCCCGGTCAAGTCCGCCGCGAACAGCCCTCACGAAAAGAACCCCACCAGCACCAGGGCGAGCAGGCCCAGGCCCGCGGCGATGAGCGCGAAGCCGAGGATCTTCGAGCCGAGCGTCATCGGCTGGGTGGGCGCGTCCACCAGGTACTTGTCGAGCTCGCCGGTCTCCACCAGGCGCTGGTACTCGACCGAGTGGTCCCTGGCGAACTCCTCCACCGACATCGATCCCGTGAACATGAGAATGTCGATCGGGAACTTGTCGGGGCGGAAGTGGTTGTTGAAGAAGTGCACCGTGAACAGGAACACCGCCGCGAGGAACGCTTCCTCGCCGTGGGCGATCATCGCCACGTTGAACACCCATCCCGGCAGGTATTGCGCGGTGAATTCCGGGAACCAGAGCATCAGGCCGCTCAAGCCGATGATGTTGACGCCCCAGAACGGCGCCCAGTAGTCGAACTTCTCCCAGTAGGTCCAGCGGTCGCACACCGGGCGCGGGCCGCGGCCCAAGAACCACTTGAACATCGCCACGATGTCCTTCACG
>JBKJTM010000511.1:0-3032 GCA_046590805.1 Usitatibacter sp. | reverse complement strand
CTCGGCAACGTCGCCGCCGGGCTCGAGTTCCACGGCGCTGCGCCCGCCGATGCCAACGCACAGGCGCAGGAGTGGCTGAAGCGGGTCGGCCTCGGCGGCTTCGGCGACCGCTATCCGCACCAGCTCTCGGGCGGCATGAGGAAGCGCACCGCGCTCGCGCAGATGCTGATCCTCGATCCCAAGATCCTGCTCATGGACGAGCCGTTCTCGGCGCTCGACATCCAGACGCGCCAGCTGATGGAGAACGAGCTCCTCGACCTGTGGAACGCCGATCGCAAGAGCGTGATCTTCATCACCCACGATCTCGAGGAAGCGATCTCGCTTTCCGACCGGGTGGTGGTCCTGTCGGCGGGGCCGGCCACGCACCCCATCGGTGACTTCGTGGTGGACCTGCCGCGCCCGCGAGACGTCTCCGAGATCCGTCTCGCGCCGCGCTTCAACGAGCTGCACGACCGCATCTGGAAGTCGATGAAGGAAGAGGTGCTCAAGGGGTATGCGCAGACGCGCAACCGCGTGAGCGCATGAGGCGCTACCTGTGGGTGTGGCAGCTCGGGCTGCTGTTCGTCATCTTCGGGCTCTGGCAGCTGTTCGCGCAGCCCGATCTGCTGCCCCCGATCGTCTGGGACAACCCCAACCGCGCCGCATTCTTCTTCGGCGAGCCGGTGAAGATCTTCAAGGTGATCTGGGAGTGGTTCACCGAGGGCGCGATCTACCAGCACCTCTGGGTCACGCTGCAGGAAACGGCGCTCGCGTTCGTGATCGGCTCGGTGCTCGGGCTCGTCGTCGGGCTCTGGCTGGGGCTCACGCCCACGGCCTCCGCGCTCTTCGATCCCTACATCACCGCCTTGAACGCGATGCCGCGCGTGGTGCTGGCGCCGATCTTCATGGTGTGGTTCGGGCTCGGCATCTGGTCGAAGGTGGCGCTCGGCGTGACGCTCGTCTTCTTCATCGTGTTCTTCAACGTCTACCAGGGGGTGAAGGAGGTGAGCCCCGTGGTCCTCAACAACGCGGTGATGCTCGGTGCCAACCGCCGCCAGCTGCTGCGCTACGTGTACCTGCCCTCGGCGACCTCGTGGGTGTTCTCGAGCCTGCACACCGCGGTCGGCATGGCGTTCGTGGGCGCCGTGGTGGGCGAGTACCTGGGTTCGGCGAAGGGCGTCGGATACCTCATCCAGCAGGCCGAGGGCGCCTTCGACATCAACACCGTCTTTGCCGGGATTTTGGTTCTCACCGCGTTCGCGCTGGTCCTCGACTTCGCGGTCACGCGGGTGGAGCGGCGCCTGCTCGTCTGGCGACCGACGCAAAGCGAGACTGAGCAGCTCTGAGGCCGCGGCCCGCGACTATGCCGCGGGCTTCCTCGGCTTGCGCTTGCGGCGCGCCATCACCCGGTCGAAGATCGGGTTCGGCAGGATGCCGAGCAGCCGACCCAAGATCGCCATCTGCCAGGGAATCACCGCGTAGGAGCGGCCCGCCGCGATCGCGCCCGCGAAGCGCCGCGCGGCATCCTCGACGCCGATGATGAACGGCATCGGATAGGGGTTCTTCGACGTCATCGGCGTGGCGATGAAGCCGGGGCAGATGGTGACCACGCGGATGCCCGAGCCATGGGTCTCCACGCGCAGCCCTTCGAGGTAACGGATCGCCGCGGCCTTGGAGGCGCTATAGGCGGTGGCGCCCGGCAGCCCGCGGAATCCGGCCACCGATGCAATGCCCGCCAACGTGCCCGATCCGCGCGCACGCATCGGCGCCACGAAGGGGTGGAAGGTGTTCACCAGGCCGAGGACATTGATGTCGAGGATCTCGCGGAAGACCTCGACATCGCCGGCGATCTCGGTCGAGTTGCCGAAGGAGACGCCGGCGTTGCCGATCACCACGTCGGGAACGCCATGGCGCGCGATGAAGTGGGCGGCCGCGGTATCGAGCGCCGCCGCATCGGTGACATCGCAGGGATAGGTCTCGCAGGCCGCGGGGAGCGAGGCCTTGAGCTGCTGCAGCAAGTCGCCGCGCCGTGCGACGAGCCCCAGGGTTGCGCCGGCGGACGCGTAGTGGCGCGCCAGCGCCTCACCGATGCCGCTCGAGGCGCCGGTGAGGAAGACCTTCACCTCACTTCTTCGCTACGGCGGGTGCGGGAGCGGGTGCAGCGGCGGTCTGTTCCTTGCGCGCCTGGGCGACCAGCTGGTCGACCACCTGGAACACGCGCGAGCCGCCGCCCGCGAACTCGGGCGCGGTGTAGTACTTGCCGTTCACGAACACGCGCGGCACGCCGTCCACCTTGTAATTGACGGTCATCTGCCTGGCGCGTTGCAGCTTGGTGGCGACCGTGAAGGACTTCTCGACCTCGGCGTACTTGGCGAGATCGATGCCGTTCTTCTTCATCCACTCCTCGCGGATGCGCTTGTTGCCGAGGTTCTGGTTTTCCTTGTGGAAGGCGTCGAACACCTTGCCGTGGTACTGCTCCAGCAGGCCCATCGCCTCGAGGGTGTAGTAGATCTTCGCCGACTCCGCCCACTGCTCGTTGGGCGTGGCGGGCACGCGCTTGAACACCACGTCCTTGGGGACGTTCTTCAGCCACGCGCTCACGTCGGCTTCGAGGGTGTAGCAGTGCGGGCAGCCGTACCAGAAGAACTCGACCACTTCGATCTTGCCGCCGCCGTCGGGCGGCTGCGGGGGGTTCAACACCTGGAACGGCTGCTGGGCCTGCGCCGATGCGGTGAGGGCGAAGGTGAGCAGCGTGGCGGCGAGGGCGGCGATTTTGCGCAAGTTCATTTTCGATCTTCCTTTACGGATTCCTGGCTTCGTCGGTAGTCCTGATGATGGCGGTGCCGACGCCGTTCTGCGACAGCGTGGCCTTGTTGCGGTTTGCGTCGTCCAGGCTCTGGTACGGCCCGAGGCGGACGCGATACAGGGTGCCCTTGTCGGGGATCGTGACCGCCCGCACCGTGGCCTCCAGACCTGTTAACGCAATGCGCGCCTTCAGGTTGTCAGCCTCGCGCTCATCCGAGAAAGCGCCGGCCTGCAGCCAGTAGATTTCG
>JBKJTM010000416.1:0-2860 GCA_046590805.1 Usitatibacter sp. | reverse complement strand
CGGCACCGGCGCCACGTAGCTGTTGCTGCGGGTGTTGCGGCGCCGAGGGCTCGCAGGCAAGCATTCTTTGCATTCGTCATTGGGACGACCGGGGGTCAGCCGCGCGGACGCAGGGTGAGCCCTCCAGGCTCGCGCACCACCTGCAGCCGCTCGCCGTTGCGTGGCGTGACCTTGCCGTGGGGATCGGCGCGCCGAACTTCGAGTGCCACTTCCTGCGGCGCGCAAAGCTGGTGGACCATGCCGGCGCCCGGCGGCAGAGTGAAGCCGCGCTTCGCTACGCGATAGCGCACCGGCTCGCGCGCGGACTTGACGATGCGGAATTCGATCGACGCCGACTTCGGCCGTCCGAACATCTGCACCGCGTAGTAGCGGCCGCTCTTCTCGCTCCTCGTCACCGCGACCGCGGTATCAGTGGCGTGCGGCGAGACCATGTTCTTGCGGTGGCCGGGGGAATTCTTCCAGCCCTCGACGTAGCGCTGCGCGAGATCCGCAGTGTGGAAGTCTGCCGAGTTGTACTGGTAGGAGAGGTTCTCCGCCACCAGGCAGTAGTCGTAGCCATGACGCATGGCGCGATCGGCGGGCTCCGTGCCGTCGGCCTCGTGGCCGTAGCGTTCCGTGCGCGCCATGTATTGCGCGAAATAGCGCGCCGCGGCGGTGAGCTTCGCGTCGGGATCGACCGGCTGCAGGCCCTGCTCGCGGCGGAAGTCGTTGGTGCGCTCGACGATGATGCGCTCGACGAGAGCCAGGTCGGGGCGCGGCTGGGCGAGCGCCGATGCAGCCGCAAGTGCCGCGAGCCCCAGGGCTGCTGAAAGTTTCCGTAACAGCTTCGCGCGCCTCACACCCGATCCCTTCACATAGAATGGCGGCGCCCCATACCCCGAGCGCTTCCATGAAGACTACCGTTTCCGCCGCTATTTTCACGCTCACTGTCGCCACCTCGTCCCTCGCGCAGGAGCGCCCCCAGGACCGCTGGAACCTGGCCGACCTCTATCCCGACCTGGCCGCGTGGAATGCCGACGCTGCGAAGGTCGAGGCGCAGATGCCGCAGATGTCCGCGTGCAAGGGCAAGCTCGGCGAGTCCGCGCGGCGCTTCAAGGAGTGCATGGACCTGCAGAACGACATCGTCAAGCGCTACTACCGGCTGGCGGTGTACTCCAACGAGCTGCAGGCCGAGGACACCGGCAAGCCCGAGAACCTGCAGCTGGTGCAGCGCACCCGCGTGCTGGGATCGAAGCTCACCGAGGTGGGGTCGTTCGTGAGCCCCGAGATCCTCGCCATCGGCAAGGCGAAGATCGACGGGTTTTTCCGCGACGAGCCGGGGCTCGCGATCTACCGGCAGCCGGTACGCCAGACGCTGGACGCGGCACCGCACACGCTCGACGGCGCGGGTGAAGCGATCGTCGCCTCGTTCGGGCTCGCGGCACGCCAGTCGGGCTCGATCTACAGCATATTCGCCAACGCCGACATGCCGTGGCCGACGGTCAGGCTCTCCGACGGCACCGAGGCGAAGCTCGACCAGTCGGGCTACGGCAAGCATCGCGAGGCCGCCAACCGCGACGACCGCAAGAAGGTGATGGACGCCTTCTTCGGCAAGTGGAAGGAGTTCGAGCGCACGCTCGGCGTGGCTTTCTACGGCAACCTGCGCGAGGACACCGTCTACACCAAGGTTCGCAAGTACCCCGACAGCGTGACACGCGCGCTCGACGCCGACAAGATTCCCGCCGCGGTCTACGAGCAGCTGATCAGGTCGACCAACGAAAACCTGCCGACACTGCACCGCTACTTCAGGTTGCGCGCGAAGATGCTGGGCGTGGAGGAGATGCGCTACTACGACATCTACCCGCCGCTCGTCGGTGGTGGGCGAAAGTATCCGATCGACGAAAGCATCCAGTTGATGCTCGACTCGGTGAAGCCGCTGGGGCCCGAGTACGTCGCGGCAATGAAGAAGGGCGTCGAGAGCCGCTGGATGGACGTCTACCCGCGGCCGCGCAAGCAATCCGGCGCGCACATGGCCGGCGCCGCCTACGACGTGCATCCATACCTGCTGATCAACTACACCGACAACTACGAGTCGGTCACCACCGTCGCCCACGAGTGGGGCCACGCGATGCACTCGTACCTGTCGAAGGCGAAGCAGCCTTTCCCCACCGCCGGCTACGCGATCTTCACCGCCGAGATCGCCTCGACCACCAACGAGGGGCTGCTGCTCGACCACGTACTGAAGACGGCGAAGAGCGACGACGAGCGGCTGCTCTACCTCGGCTCCGCGCTCGAGGGCCTGCGCGGCACCTTCTTCCGCCAGGCGATGTTCGGGGAATTCGAGCTCAAGGTGCACGAGATGGTCGACAAGGGCCAGCCGCTCACCGGTTCCCAGCTCACCCAGATCTACGGCGAGATCCTCAAGCGCTATCACGGCGACGCGCAGGGCGTGGTGAAGATCGACGACCTGTACGCGATCGAGTGGGCCTACATCCCGCACTTCTACCGCGCCTTCTACGTGTTCCAGTACGCCACCTCGATCGCCGCCGGCTCGCTCTTCGCCGACGCGATCCTGGAGGGCAAGCCCGGCGCGCGCGAGAAGTACCTGAACCTGCTCTCCTCGGGCGGCGCCGACTACCCGTACGAGCTGGTGAAGGCCGCCGGCGTCGACCTCGCCTCGCGCGAGCCCTACGACGCGATCGCCAAACGCATGAACCGCATCATGGATGACATCGAGGCGATCCTAGCCAAGAAAAAATAATTGGTGTCGGAGTCGATTAAATAATCGACTCCGACACCAATTATTTCAGCATCGGCAGGTCGAGGCCCGACCGCTTCGCACACTCGATCGCGTCCTCGTAGCCCGCGTCGGCGTGCCGCA
>JBKJTM010000003.1:0-13705 GCA_046590805.1 Usitatibacter sp. | reverse complement strand
CGCGCGCGTCGGTGAGATAGCGCAGGCGAAAAGCGACCGGATCGAGGCCCGCGGCATAGGCCACCTCGTCCGCGAACGACTCGGAGGCGAAACACGTGGCCATCCCATCGGGATCGCGCAGGTGCGCGGTCCTCAAACCCGTGGCGAGCGAGCGGTTCCAGTCCACCGTGTGGCTCACGCGCCGCATGTTCGGAAAGCCGTAGGACTCGGCGGAGAACTGCGGCCAGTCGGTCGACTTGGCCTTGTAACCGCCGAGGAGCTGGCCTACAAGCGCGTCGCCCGCGAGGTCGGTGCTGTTGTTGCGCACCCGGCCGGAAAAGCCGCGCGCCTCGTAGTCCCACGCGAATACCTCGCGCGCGCCGTTGAGCCCGGCGCGCATGCGGAATGCGATCGGCGGGCCCTTCGGATCCCAGGCGGTGCCGTCGGCGCGGCTGTACTGCACGCGCACCGGCCGGCCGACCGCGCGGGCGATGAACGCCGCATCCATGGCGCAATCGTCGGCGTCGTTCATGCCGTAGGAGCCGGGTCCGGGACGCCACATCACGCGCACCTTCTCCGCAGGAATCTTCAGCAGGTCGGCGACCGCATTGCGCAGCGGATACGGCTTCTGCCCGCCAAACCACACCAGCGCCGCACCGTCTCGCACGTCGGCGACCGCGCAGGCGGGCCCCAGGGAAGCGTGCGACTGGAAGGGGTATTCGTAGGCCGCCTCGACGCCATGGGCGGCCCGCGGAAGGGCGACATCCACATCGCCGCGGACGTTCTCGGCCTTGGTGCTGCGGGGCGTGGCGGCGCGCAGGTGCGCGTAGAGCTCGTCGTACCCGCTCCAGAACGCAGGCTCGGCCGGCGCCTGCCATTGCGCCTTGAGCGTCCGCGCCGCGGCAATCGCCTGGGCTTCGGTCTCGCACACCACGGCGAGAAAATCGCCCTGGCGGACCACCTGCGCGAGGCCGGGCAGGTTAAACGGCTCTACGGACACGAGGCGCGCGCCTGCCTGTGCGGGCCGGACCACGCGCGCGTGCAGCATCCCCGGCACCTGCACCTCGGTGACATAGGCATAGGCGCCGACGACCTTCGGCGGGATGTCGACCCGCGGCACCGGCTTGCCCGCGATGACGTACTCCGAGGGCTTCTTGGTGACCACCTTTTCGTCGACGGCGATGCCGAACTGGCCGCCGCCGATCAGCTCGCCGTAGCTCGCACGGCGCGCGGGATCGGCGGCGATGAACACCACCCCCTCGTGTACGCGGAGCGCGTCCGCGGGGACATTGAAGCGCTTTGCTGCCATCGCGACCAATGCCGCGCGGCCCTGCGCGCCCGCGCGCCGCAGCGCCGCGCCGCCATCGATGATGCCGTTGGAGCTGCCGGTGCCCCGCTGGTTCACGGTGGTCGCGGTGTCGCCCATGACGATGGTGACGCGCGCGAGCGGCACGTCCAGCTCCTCCGCGACGATCTGGGCGAGCGCCGTGCCGACACCCATGCCGGCCTCGATCTTGCCCACCGAAGCGGTCACGCTGCCGTCGGCGGCGATGCGCAGCCACGAATCGAGCGACGCGGGATTCACGCTCACCGGCCACACGCCAGGCAACAGTCCGACAGGCGCGGGCTCGGGCGCCGGGGTGGTCGCACATCCGGGCGCCGCAATGGCCACCACCAACGCACCGCCCGCCTGCAGGAACGACCGCCGCGTCACGCCGTGCTGCGTCACCACCTCGTCGATCGCGCTCATGCCCGCGCCTCGCCCGGGGACGCGGCAGTCTTCGGGCGCGCCTCGCGCAGCCGCGCGGCTGCGAGCCTCACCGCGCGCAGGATGCTCATGTGGGTCCCGCAGCGGCACTTCAGTCCCGCGAGGCCGAGGCGGATTTCCGCTTCGGTCGCGTCCGGATATCGATCGAGCAACGCCGCGGCGGTCATGATCCAGCCACTGAGGCAATAGCCGCATTGCGCGGCCTGCTCGTCGATGAAGGCCTGCTGTACGGCATGTAGCGTGCCTGCGCGGCCGAGGCCCTCCAGAGTGGTGACGCGGGCGCCGCGCGCGGCTTCCACCGGCGTTGCACACGAGCGGATCGCCGTTCCCTCCAGGTGCACGGTGCAGGCGCCACACTGCGCGAGCCCGCAACCGAACTTGGGACCCGTGAGTCCCAGGTCGTTGCGCAGCACGTAGAGCAGCGGCGTGTCCGGCGCCGCGTTCACGCGCGCGAGCTTGCCATTGACGATCAGGTCGATGCTTTCTGCCATGGTTTTCCCCCAGGCGCTCATTTAGGCCACAACGCGCACCGCGGCGCAATGATCGCGACCGGCTTTCCATCTGGGGGAATTGCACCATTGACGCGGGGGCGCGCGTTGCGGAATCATCGCGCGATGAAGATGCTCGCCGCCGCAGTCGCCGCCGCCGCCTGCCTGGGCGCCCTCGCGCGGCCGTTCGACCTGCCCGGGGACCGCGCGACGCTGCCGCGCGACGCTATCGCCTCCATCCTCGCCGAGGAGGCCTACCCCGAGACCGGCGGCTTCGCCCGGCGCGTCGAGTACATCGACTTCGATTCCTTCGGGCAATCGTTCACCCAGGTGGTCGTCGTCCTCACGCCGGACAAGCCGCGCATGCACCGCGGACGAAAGGTGGTCGTGGTGGGAGGCGAGCCGGGAAGCGAATACGCGGGCGACTTCCTCGCAACGCCGGAAGGCAAGGAAGGCCCGGCGGTCTGGCTTGCCAGGCGTGGCGTGACGTTCGTGGCGCTGACGCGCGTCGGCCGCTGGAATTTCCTCGCGCCGGGCGGCACGGGCTCATGGGAAGGCGTGCCGCTCGAGACCCGCATGCCGATGTTCAGCCGCAAGCAGCAGGCGCATTGGAGCACCACCGATTTCGAGGTGAAGCGATCCGGCCTGCAGGGGGCAACGAGCGGCGACAGCTCGGTGTATCGCATTCCGCGCCCGGGCACCCAGCTCCACCGCGAAATGCTCGCGGCGACGCCTCTCACCTACATCGAGGGCTACCGCCTGGCGGTCGAGCGCGCCGTGCCGCCGGCCGAACGCGACCGCACCTATCTCCTCTACTGGGGCATGTCGACCGGCGGCGCTTTCCTATATCCGCTCGCGAAGCATTTGCCGCCCGACGGCTACCTCGGCTGGGGCACCAGCAGCACCGGGCTCGCCTATCTCTACCGGCGCGCGAAGTCGGGCGACTTCCAGCAGCCGTACGCCCAATCGGCGTTGCGCGTGCGCGAGCGCGGGCTCGACGACTTCGCCTACTACACCAGGGACCTTGACGAAGCCACGCGCGCGGCCTGGTGGAAGAACGCGCAGAAGGGTCCGCGCTTCAAGAGCGGCGAGGATCCGATGATGCAGTTCGGCGCGGCCGCCCTCGCCGACGTCGCGATGCGCCTCTGGACCTCGGACTTCCTGCCGGCGAGCTACCGCGAGCGCGGCCTGGCGCAGTTCGTGCGCGACATGATGGAGCCGAGCTTCCCGCCGGTGGAGTTGAAGCGCGTGGCGATCCTCGACATGAACGGCACGCGCGACGAGGCGATCCCGCCGAAGACCGTCGATGCGCACCGCGAGGTGATGGAGCCGTATTCCCGCAAGTACCGCGTGGCGCGCGTCGAGGGACTGCCGCACTACCTCTTCACGCAGGACCAGATCCGGATCGTGGGCACCCTCTGGCTGCGGTTCATCGACTCGGGCTGGTTCGACGATTGAATCAGCGGCGGGCCGCGACTCCCAGCTGCTGCAGGTAGGCCTCCATCGCAGGGGTGACGGCGCCCAGCTCGCGCGCGCGCTCGGACCAGGCGTTCGCCTCGTCGAGCTTGCCGTCGGCCGCGAGCGAGATCGCGGCGCCCAGCATCCACCGTCCCTCGGCCGGCCGCATGCGCAGCGCCGCGAGGTACGACCTTGCCGAATCCCCGTGCAGGCCGACGCGTTGCTCGGCATTGCCGCGCAGCGCCCACGCCTCGGCATCGCCGGCGAGCGCTTCCTCGACGCGCCGCAGCAAGTCGACCGCCGCCTGCGGACGGTTATCCGCGACCTCCAGCCGCGCAAGCTCCCGTGCGAGGGGCGCCACCGCCGCCGGATTGCGCGCTTCGGCAAGCGCCAGCGCCTCGCGCAGCGTCGCAAGCGCACCGGCGCGCGAGCCTTCGTTCCAGAGCACGCGCGCAGCCGCGACCGTCTCGCCTGCGGCGACCTCGCGCAGAGGAGGCGTGGTCTTCGCCGGCGCGGCCGTCGCCACCCGGGACACCGGGGCCACGGGTTGCGGCGCGAACGACGCGGGCCTTTCCTCCACCGGCGAAAGCTGGCGCGAAAGCTTGAAGGATTCGATCACCGCCGGTGTCGCCCGCGGCTGCGATACCTTCGGCGGGGTCTCCTTTCGAGTCACGACAACAGGCGGGGCTTCCTTTGAAGTCGCGACGACAGCCGAGGTATCGAGCGCGGGCGGGGACATCGCGACAACCGCCGGAACCGGCGCGCTGACATCGGGCTGCGGAAGCGGCGTCAGGGGAGGTAGCGACACCAGCGCGGGTGGCGCAGCGCGCGCCGCCACCACCGGCACCGCTACCTTCGCGGCAGGCGTGTCCGCGCCACGCAGCACGGCAGCGTAATTCACCACGACCGCGGCGACCCCCACAGCCACGCCGATCAGCACGATCACCGCCAGGCTGTTGCGCGCCGGAGGTTTCGCCGCGGTCGGTACGCTGCGGATGTCGGGGTACGGACCCTGCGTCTGCACATCGGCCGCGCCATTGCGGCGATCGATGTCCAGCAGCATCCGGTTCACGACACTCATGGCACCTCGACCCGGCGCGAGCCCGCGGCCATGAGGCGCTTCAGCCACGATTGGCGCCCGCCGACCGCGGCGGTGTCGTCGGAGGCAGCCGCGACATGGCGCCGCGACACCAACGCCGCACCTTCCCCGAAGGCGAGCATCATCGCCTTGTGCGCGATCACGTTGATGAGGCGCGGGATGCCGCCGCTGCGACGCGACAATTCCGCGATCGCCGCCGCGCCGAAAACCGGATCCTCGCCGCAGCCTGCGACCCGCAGGCGATAGTCCACGTACGCGCCCACTTCCTCGGCACGCAGCGGCTCGATGCGATCGGCGAAGGTGATGCGCTGCAGCAGCTGGCGCAGGTGCGGCTGCGCGAGCTTGGCCTCGAGCTCCGGCTGGCCGAAGAGCACGATCTGCAGCAGCTTCCTCTTCTCGGTCTCGATGTTCGACATCAGGCGCAGCGCTTCCACGGTCTCGTCGGGGATGCATTGCGCCTCGTCGACGATCAGGACCACGTTGCGGCCCGCTTCCGCGTGGGCGAGCAGGCAGCGCTTGAGGTCTTTCACCAGGACATGGGCCGACTCGTCACCCTGGACCGGGATCGCCAGCTCCTCGCACACGGCGAGCAACATGGTGCGCGAGTCGAGCGTCGGATTGGGGATGTAGGCGGTCTCGCTGTCGGTCGCGAGCGCCGCGAGCAGGCGCCGGCACAGCAGCGTCTTGCCGCAGCCCACCTCGGCCACGATCTTCACGAAACCCTCGCCGGAGCGCAGCGCGACCAGCAGCGTGTTGAGCGCCGCCTGCGCGCCGTGATGGGCGTAGAAGAACGCGGGGTCCGGCGTCAGCGAGAACGGCGGCTCACGCAGCCCGAAGTGTCGGTGGTACATCGTTCATTTCGGGGCCGCCGGCTGCGGTCCGTCGATGGTGATGATGCGGCGCGGGCCGCCGTATTCGTCCAGCCGCGCGCGCGCCTCGCGCGCCTGCTCGCGCCAGTCCTCGCTCGAACGGATGATGGTCGGCTTGATCAGCACCACGATCTCGCGCTTGGAGCTCGAGTCCACCTGGTTGCCGAGGAGGTTCGAGATCAGCGGCAGCCGCGTCGAACCCGGCATGCCCGAGCGCGAGCCCTGCGACTGGTGCTGCATCAGGCCGCCGATGGCGACGATGTTGCCGTCGGTCACGCGCACCACGGTGTCGGTCTCGTTGGTGCTGTTGGCCGGGAGCGGCAGCCGCACCGAACCGATGGAGCCGCCGAGGTCGATCTGCTTCACCACCTCGGCCACCGAGCTCACCGACGGATGCACGTGGAGCGTGATGGTGTCGCCGTCATCGATCTGCGGCATCACGTCGAGCGCGATGCCGGAGAAGAACGAGGAGAGCGTGATGGTCGGAATCGTCGTGGTGTTGCCGGTGCCGGTGAGCCCCGAGGTGATGGTGCCGCCGGTGATGCCGGTCACGAAAAGCTCGTCGATGCCGACCTTGAGCACCGCCTTCTGGTTATTGAGCGACGCGACCCGGGGGCTCGACAGGATCTGCGTGTTGCCCTGGGTCTCGAGGAAAGCGAGCACGCCCTCGAAGCTGCGGGTGCCGAATACCAGCCCGAAGAGGCCGGAGCCGCGTGCCGGGAACCCCACGGCATCGAGCAGCGGCACCACGATATTGTCCGGCAGCAGCGAGGCGCCCGTGGGCGAATTAGGCGGCAGCGCGCCGATCGGCGGATTGGTGAGACGGTTCGCGCCGGAGCCGCTGATCACGCCACCGGCGCCACGCCCCCGCAGGATCGACCAGTCCACTCCCGACTGGAAACCTTCGCGCAGCTGCACTTCGACGATCTTCGCCTCGAGCATCACCTGGCGCTCGACCGCGATGCGGGTCGCCTTCAGGTACGCCTCGACCTGGCGCAGCTCCTCCGGCATCGCGCGCACCGCGACCACGCCCGACTGCGGGCTCACCACGACGTTGCGGCCGGTGCCGCTGCCGACGATGCCGCGCAGCGCCTCTCCCAGCTCGGCCCAGAAGTCGGTGCGCGTGGTGGTGGACAGCCGGGTGTTCTCGAACGCCTGTTGGGTCTGCGTCGCCGCCGCATTCGCGGGCGCGGCCGCCGGCGCCGCCTGCCCAGGGGTGCTCGGGGGGCCGCCGATCGAGGACGCGCCCGAATTCACGCGCATCTCGCTCCTGCTCTCGCGGCGCAAATTGAGGTAATTGATGGTGAAAATGCGCGTCTGCAACGTCGGTGGATAGACGGTCACGCGGCGACCGTCGATCTTGAAGTCGTAGCCGTAGACGTCGCGGATCGCCTCGAGCGCCTCGCGCACCGTCACGCCGCGCAGGGTCACCGAAAGGTTGCCGGTCACGTCGGGATGCATGAGCATGCTGTAGCGCGTGTCGGTGACCATCGCGAGAAACACCTCGCGCGCCTGGGCGTTGTTGACGATCAGGTCGAAGCGCGGCTCCGCCGGCAGTTCCGGCGCGGGCTCGCGGCCCTGCAACGCATCGCTGATCTGCGGCGGCACCGCCACCGGCGCCCTGGACGGCGCGGCGGCCCGCGCCAGCTGCTCGCGCGCCTCGATCACCGGGCCGGGCTGCGTGCAGGCCGCGGCGAGCGCAAGGCCAGCGAGCAGGACGGAGGCGCGCATTGAAGCCATTCCTGTCATCGCGCGCGCTTCTCGATGCCGGCATAGAGCGGCAGCTTGCGCGAGCCGTCGGCGGTGCGCACCCAGACGCCCGACTCCTCGATCCGCTCGATGCGCACGCCTTGCACGGTGTCGCCCGCGCGGTAGCGATGTCCACGCCACATGACGTAGCGCTGCCCGTCGACGCTCACCAGGTGCTCGGGTTTGAACGACTCGACGGGCTCGCGTGCGGCTGTGGCAGGCGCCCCATAGCCCGGTGGGGGCTGCGTGGGGTCGCGCAGCGTCGTGGCCTGCGCGGGCGCGTCCATCACGGCCAGCGCGAGAGTGATGGCGGCGAGGATCGCGGGACGCGAAGGAAAGGCGATGCTGAGGGGGAAAGTAGGCGCGGGAACGATCACGCGCCGCGCCCGTGGCCGTCGCGCTTCATGGTGCGGCGCGCGGCGTCACGATGCGTACCGCGGCCTGGGCCGGCGCCGTCTCGGCGGAAACCCGGAGCGCGCTCCAGCGCGCCAATGGCAAGGCGGCTTCGAGCGAGGCAAGGTATTCCATCAGGTCAAGATAGCTGCCCGCGAGCGTGATGTCCAGTCCGCTGCCCTGCGCCGCGGCCATTGCGTTGCCCGCCGCGGCCGCATCGCCGGCGGGGGAGACGCGCACCAGCGCCACCTTGTCGGAGCGCCGCAGCACCCGCTTCAACATCGCGGGCAGCGCCACCGCCTCGCTCGCGGCGAGCGAGAGCCCCGCGGCCTCGCGATCGACGCCGTCGATTTCGGTTTGCACCGCGGCCATCCGGGTGTCCAGCTCGGTGGCGAGGACGCGCCGCCGCGCGACGATGTCCTGCTGCAGCCGGCCAAGCTGCTCCTCGGTTGCGGCCGAGCCCTGGTCGATCTGCGCTACGCGCGCTTTCTGCAGCGACAGCAGCGGCGCGATGAAGAAGAGGTTGGTGGCGGCGCCCAGGAGCGAGACCAGAACCACGAACAGCAGGGAGCGCTCGCGCAGGCTCAACGCGTTCACGCGGGCCGACAGGCGCGTCCACCAGGCGCTCATGGCCCCTTGCCCTCCTCGGCGAGCGGCGCGGCGAGGGTCGCCGAGACGCTGAAGGTATATCCGCCGGCGGCGCGGACCGGCGCGGCAGCCGCCTCCATCCGTTCCAGCTTCAACGCCGGCGCCGGCTTCTCGGCGAGGAAGCCGGAGGTACGCAGGCGCGCGAGCCAGGCCTCGACGGCGGCGGGGTCGGTCGCCCTGCCCGCCACGTCGAAGCGGCTTCCGCTGGCGCGGAGCTCGGTCAACCACGCCTCGCGCGGGATGCTCGTGGCCACGAGCCGCATCAGCGCGCTGGGCCCCGACTCCGGGCCCGCCATGCCGCGTTTCAGCGCATCGCGCGCCGCGCGCCGCGACTCGAGCAGCGCGTGCTTCCCCTTGAGCGCCTGCTCCAGCGCCGCCACCTCCTGCGGCGTCGGCACCGGCTTGCCGTCGATCGTCGGCGGCAGCATCGCTCGCGCCGTCTGCGCCGCGCGGTATTGCGACTGCTCTGAGATCTCCTTGCGCAACGCCGCCGACTGCGAGAGCGCCCACGCCGCGATCGCCGCCATGGCGATTGCCGCGACGATCACCCCGGCGGCGATCTGCCGCGCCGAAAAGCGCTCGCGCTTCGGCAGCAGCTCCGGGTTGTAGAGATTGACTTGCAGCGGTGCCATGACGATCGCGTTCATGGCCGTGCCTCCGGCGCGCGCAGCAGGGCCCCGAGCAGCGGGACGTACGCGGTGTCGAGCCACGGCGGCTCACCCTTCGCATCCGCGACCTTGAATATGCCCGCCAACGCGAGCGGCCGGGTGTCCACGCCGACGTCGGCCTGGATGCGGTCGATGATCGCCGCGGTCCTGTGTCCCGCCTCCACCCGGAGCGTGGCGAGCGGCAGGTGCGGATGGCTATCGTCCCAGAGGTCCAGGCTTCGATGCAGCTGGGTGAGCGAGCGGGCCGCCGTCTCGGCGCCGGCGCCCTCGCCGACCAGCGCCGATTGCAGCTCGTCGGTCGGCATCGCCACCATGTCGGTGTCGAACTCGAAGCGGCGGAAGAACTGCAGCTGCCCCTCGACCGCGACGATCAGCAGCGCCCGGCGTCCCTCGGCGACCAGGGCCGCGGACGCGCCGGACGATTGCGGCTCGGCCGCGAGCACCGCGTGCAGCAGGTTGCGCTGGGACGTCTCGCAGACGTCGATGACCGAGAGGGGGCGTCCGAGGCGCTCGCAGGCGCGCATCAACTCGCGCACGACGTCGTTGTGCGCGGCGACCGCGGTGACCTTGCCCACGCCCTGCGCGGCGGCCGGCGTTCCCAGCACGTCGAGCGTGTAGTCGTGCGGCGAGCCCTCGAGGAAATCCATCGCCTTCCAGCGCACCGCGCCGGCGAGCTCGGCCGCGGGGACGTTGGGCGCCTCGACCTGCAGGATGCGGTACTCGCCGGGCGCCAGCACCGCGATCACGCGCTGCGCGTCCGGCAAAGTCGCCTTCAAGTGCTTCGTGAACGCATCGCGGGTGCGATATCCACGCGCCTCGGTGCCCCAGGCCGCGAGGGTCGCGCCGCGCTCCCCCGCCTCCGAGGCGAGCACGTAGCGCATCGAATCCTCGCCAGACATGAGCGCCAGCGTGCCGCTCTGCGCGCGCCGGCGCCAGGGCAGCGCGATCAACGGAATTCCTCGCGCCAGATCCGGCTGGCGGCGTCGTTCAGCGTCCCCGCCTTGAAGGCGTTCACCGTCACGGTGAGCGGAATGTCGGCGAAGAGCCCGTTGGCGTCGGTCACGCGAATGGTGAACACGCTCGCGGTGGCCGCGGGCGGCGTCGAGGCGTAGACCACGGAAAAGGCGCCGCCGGACGAGAGCGGCATCTGGGTCGCTACGCTGGGGGCGGTGAAGGTGACGGCTGCGCCTCCGGTTGCCGTCCACGTCTCGGTGGCGCTGCCGGTCGCCTGGTCGACGAGCGAGTAGGTATCGCCGGCGCCGGCCCAGCCGGCAGGGGGCGTGATGCCTACACTCGCGACCGCGGCGCAACCGGCGTTGGCCACCGACACCGTCAGCTCCACGTTGGTGCTCCCGGCATTGACCACCGTCGGATTGATGCTCGCCGTGAAGCTGCCGCGCGAGACGAAGGCCGAGGTCGCCGTGGGGGTAGTAAGAGTCGGCGAGCCGGCGGTATTGCCGGTGCCGGTCGCTGACGCGTTGAAGCCGAACGGGCTGGTGGTCCCGGTAGCGTTGATCTGGTACGTCCAGACGACGTTCGTGGGCGGCGGGGACACCGCGACGCTCGCGATGGGTGCGGGCGGCACCGGTCCCGACACCAGCGTGATCGGCGAGCCCGCGAGCGGCGTGAGCGTCGGCGTCACGTTGAGGATGCTGAACGTATAGGCATCGATGAGTCCCACGGTCACCGTGATGTTCTGTCCCACGTACTGGCAGGTATTCGATGGCGTGACGCTCGCGACGAACCGCCCGACCGCGAGGAGGGTGGAATTCGCGTAGGCGGAGGTGGCCGTCGAGGTCCTGAATGCGCGCGCGTTGAAATAGATGGTCCCGCTATCTGTCGCAGCGGTCGAATAAGTGAAGGTGATGGTACCCGATGCCCCCGCGGCGAGGTTCAGCGGGCTGCCGGCCGTGCCGGTGAGCCCCTGGGTCACGGTGCCGGTCTTGATCGCGGTCGGCGGATTGGGGTTGGATACCACCGAGTTCTGGGCCACGGTCGAGGTGTTCTTCACCGTCATCACCAGTCGGAAGCTGCTTCCCGCGATCAACGCCGTGATCGGGTTGCCGAGGGTGTCGGTAATGATGAACGACGTGATCGCGAGCACACCGAGCGTCCAGCCGCCCGCGTTGTTGATCGGGCCCGTTCCCTGGCTCGCGAAGGGCGGGCCGGTGGTCGTCGTGGTGAAGTTCGCGCGGATGTCGCGCAGCGTCTCGTTGACGGTGGTCGAGCTCGACTGCATCACGATGGACAGGGTGAAGCTCGTCGAACTGCCCACCGCGATCGCGTTCGCCCACGAGGTCGTGGTGAAGACGACCTCCGTCGTGGTGAACAAGGTGCGCGTCCAGCCGGCCGGGGCCGAGGTGGCGCCGCTGAAGAGCGATCCCCCGGAGAGGCGAAAGCTGATCGTGTAGATACGCTCGCCCGCCTGCGCGCCAGTGGAGGTGTTGGTGATCAGGTAGCTGATCGACTGGGTGGTGCCCATGTCGAACTGCGTGCCTACGGCCGGCGTCTGCGTCGCCGTATAGCTGCGCGCCGCTTGGGCGGAGCCCTGATACGCAAGCCCGGCCACCGCAAGCACGATCGCCGCCAACGATGCCGCAAATGAGCGCACGCGCGTCATCGCTGGATCGTTCGTCGGGCGTAGCGCACATTGAGCCCCATCGTCCCGGTGGAGGTGATCTCGACTTGCGTGCGCGCCGAATCGCCGCTTTCCCGCACCGGCGTCACCGGCTGGCCGATCGCATGGCCCACGGCGCTCACCGTCCCCAGGCAGCGGGTGATGCCGGTTAGGGTCATCGTGCCCCCCGTGGTGGAAGACCCGGTGTAGCCGATCTCCTCGCCCTCGATGTCGAGCGTGCCGGCGCTCAGGAACTTGCCGTGGGCATCGACCTGCAACGAGGCGAGCGCGGCGCAGCTTGCCGGCAGGGTGGTCCGAAGGATCGTCACCGGATAGACGGCGCTGCTGCGCGGGTGGGTCGAAGCGAGGCTCGTCACCGTGCCCACGGACTGCGCCCGCGTGAGGCCCGTAAATGAAGCGCCGGCGATCGCCCCGTAGCGGACGAACTCGCCGTCGGAGGCCAGGTCCTCGCCCAGCTGCAGGATGCCGCTCGCCGGGAAGCGCGACGTTGCGTACACGTTGAGGGTGGTGCCGCCCGTGACCAGCTGTGTCCGTACGAGGGTCGCTGGAAGGCTCGTGCTGGCGACGAAGGTGCCGCCGCCGACGGACTGGGCAACCGGCGCGGTGGGGTCGGGGTCGACCGTCGTCCGGTACCAGTCGAGGTTCTTCGCCCAGCGGTTCCGCTCGTATTCGAGCCCGCTGTCAGCGAGGAAGAGCGCCTGCATCGCCCCCACGTGGCTCGAGGCTGCGAGCGTGCTGTTGGCGAGGAGGTGCCCCATCGCGATGGCGAGGAACACCAGCACCACTACCAGCACCAGGACCGCCATCATCAGGAACCCGCCCTGGCGGCGCGCGCTCACGGGAAGTTTCTCGGCGCGACGGTGACCTGGTGCGTCTTGGTGATGGTGCTGCGCGTGGCGCTGAACGAGGCCGACACGTAGAACGCCAGCGCGGGGGTGCCGGTTGCCCCGCCGGTGCGCGTGAGGAAGGAGAAAGTCAGCGCGCCCACTCCCACGGCGAGCGGCTGCGCGTTGCGCATCAGCTCGCCGGCGGCGCCGGGACAGGTCCCCACCGCGCCCATGCAGTAGCGGATCGAGTTGCCGTCGAGATCGACGAAAGTGAGGTCGCCCGCGGCGGCGAGCGCGAGGTCCGCTGGCGCGCGCACCGCGCGCAGCTCGCGCGTCATGCGTTCCAGCGCGACGCGCGCCTGCCAGTCCGCCTCCGAGATGTCCCGCCCGGTGAAGTAGGCCTGGAATCCGCTCTGCATCGCGGGGGCGGCGAAGGCCGCGACGATGCCGAACAGCACGATCACCATCAGCAGCTCGACCAGCGTGAAGCCGCCGCCGTGGCGCATGGCCATCAGTAATTCCCCACCAGCGCGGCCGTGGAGGTGCTCGACGCCGGGCCCACCGCCGATACGGTGACCAGCTTGTAGCTGGCCGGATCGCCGCCCCAACCCGTCGCGATGCTCGCGGTCACGGTGTAGCCCGCCGGCGCCGTGCATTCCGCGGGACCCGGTCCCGGCACGCAGGGATCGGTGAACGCGGCAAAGCCCGCCGCGCGCCGCTGGGCGAGGATCAGCTCCATGCGCAGCTGGGTGAGCTCGGCCAGGCGGTCGAGCTCACCCGCCCGCGGCGAGTCGCGCAACGGGCCCGCGAACGACACCGCGAGCGCCGCTGCCATCAGGCCCACGACGACAATGAAGACGATCGCCTCGATGAGGGAGAAGCCTCGCGAGCGCCCTGCGCCCTGGCGCCTCATCGGACGTGCCCGGTTTCCGCCGCGATCACCACGCTGGCCGCCTCGCTGCCCGCGGTAAGCGTGATCGTCGCGGTGCCGGCGAGCGCCGTGGTCGCGCTCACGTAGGGCACGCCCTTGCCGTCGAAGGCCACGTAGTCGCCGGTCAGCGGCGGGTTGAAGCCGCTCAACGTGGCAGGCGCCAGCGATACCGCGGCGGTGCTCGCGGTGA
>JBKJTM010000527.1:0-7386 GCA_046590805.1 Usitatibacter sp. | reverse complement strand
GATGAGGTGACGTCCCTCCGCGCGTCGCCCGTTGGCGGCGATCACGACGTTCGACACGTACCTGGAACACACGGACACCAGCTTCACGGCGGCGCGCACGTGCAGCCCCAGGCGATTCACGATGGTCAATTGGCGTGCCTGCATGCATTTCCCCTCGTCGCAGAGCCGGCAACGGCGCCCACTCCTACCACTTGGTTCGCCGGGTCCTGCAAATGGTTCAGTCGCGATTGGTAACGAGATGTTGGTCGGAATTCATGACCGCTTGCTTACGAAGCGAAGCTCGACTTTGTCGCGATGGCGAGCAGCAAACGTGCCACTCCACGAGGGGCCCCAGGAAGAGCGCGCCCTCCCGAGGAGATGACCCGCGACGGCACCCTGATCACCACCGCGGGGCTACGCCCCACCAAGGAAGGCGTGCGCGTGCGCTCCAACCGCGGCAGGATCTCAAGGACCGACGGGCCGTTCACCGAGACCAAGGAAGTGATCGGCGGCTACGCGATGCTCGAGGCGAAATCGATGGAGCATGCCGTGGAGCTCACCCAGCGCTTCCTGGCCATTCACGGTGATGAGTGGAACCTGGAATGCGAGGTGCGACCGCTGGACGGGCCGGAGTTCGGCTGCCCGTAGCACCCCTTCTGTCGCCCCGGCGAAGGCCGGTGCCCAATCACCCAAGGAGAACTCTCAATGACCACCAAACGCAAAGCCCCCCGCAAGAAGCCCGCTGCCAAGGTCCAGGTCATCTCGCCCTGCCTCTGGTTCGACGGCGAGGCCGAGGAAGCGGCGAAGTTCTACGTCTCCGTATTCGAGAAGGGAAAGATCACGCGGATCACGTATTACCCCGCGGTCGGCCAGGAGACCCACGGACGCCAGCCGGGCTCCGTGATGACGGCGGAGTTCGTGATCAACGGCCTGCCGATCCTCGCCCTCAACGGCGGGCCGGCCTTCAAGTTCAACGAGGCGGTGTCGCTGCAGGTGTTGTGCAAGACCCAGGCCGAGATCGACTACTACTGGGAGAAGCTCGGCGCGGGCGGCGATCCGAAGGCGCGCCAGTGCGGCTGGCTCAAGGACCGGTTCGGGCTCTCCTGGCAGATCGCACCCGACGGAATGGGGAAGATGCTCAAGGACCACAAGTCGCCCGCAACGCAGCGCGCCTTCGCTGCGATGATGGAGATGAAGAAGCTGGACATCGCGGCGCTGAAGGCGGCGTACAGAGGGGGGAAAGCGGCAGACTTACACCGCTTCCCGCGCTAGCGATTCGGCATCGCGATAATGGCCGGCTGCTCACGAACGCGCTGCGGCCATCCCTGGATCGCGGGGAATTGGCCGAGGTCCAGGCCCCCAGTCTCCGCGACATGGGTGTAGGCGAAGAGCGCGATATCCGCGACCGAGTAAGCGTCACCCGCGAACCACGCGCTGCGAGCGAGGTGCTGCTCCATGACGCCGAGCGCCTGGTAGCCCAAAGCTTGTGCAGTCGCGGCATGTCAGCGAGGCGCGACGAGTCGGGCGGCAGGAAAACACGGATGAATCGCGCCACCGCCACGAAGGGCTCGTGGTTGTACTGCTCGAAGAACATCCACTGCAGCGCCGCACGGGCGAAGCGATCCGCGGGCCAAAAGCGCGTGCCCGCGCTGAGATAGGCGAGGATGGCGTTGGATTCCACCAGGATGCGCCCCCTCCGGTAGCACCACCGCCGGCACGCGGCCATTGGCGTTCACGTTGGCGAGGTATTCCCACGCTGTGGGGGCCCGGCGGCGTGCTGGTGGCCTTGGGGCGGCAGACGATGGTGGTGTTCGGCTAGTCAGGGCTTCGCCAACGCGGCGTTGATCTTGACCGAGCAAGAGTAAACAGCAGCGGGGTGCCGGGCTGCACTTCGTCATTGACGAATAGGTTCAAGGCGCGCAGCAAGTTTGAACCGCCCGATGAGTTCTTACCGACAAACCCGGTGAGGCTTCCCAGCGCAGACACCTCGACATCTTGTTGTGAGCGAAAGCTGCTTATCTTTGCCTTCGTGATTGTGATCATGCCGCCGATTCCATGAAAAAGGGGCGCCCTCGCGCCCCTTGGAAGGCAAACCGATTAACCTTCGCTAATCCCAGCTCAGCGCCCCACCCGTCTGATACTCAATCACTCTTGTCTCGAAGAAATTCTTCTCCTTCTTGAGATCGATGAGCTCGCTCATCCACGGGAACGGGTTAGTCGCCCCCTGGAACAGCACATCTAGCCCGATCTGCTGAGCCCGACGGTTCGCCACGAACCGCAGGTACTCCTTGAACATCGGGGCGTTCAGCCCCAGCACCCCCCGCGGCATCGTGTCTTCCGCATAGGCGTACTCCAGCTGCACCGCCTGGTGGAAGAGCTCGGTCAGCTCGCGCCGGAACTCCTGCGTCCACAGGTTCGGGTTCTCGAGCTTGATCGTGTTGATCAGGTCGATGCCGAAATTGCAGTGCATCGACTCGTCGCGCAGGATGTACTGGTACTGCTCCGCCGCACCCGTCATCTTGTTCTGCCGGCCGAGCGACAGGATCTGCACGAAGCCGACATAGAAGAACAACCCCTCCATCAGGCACGCGAAGACGATGAGGCTCTTCAGCAGCGCGCGGTCGGTCTCTTCCGTCCCGGTCTTGAAGAGCGGGTCGGTGAGCACGTTGATGAACGGGATCAGGAAGTCGTCCTTGTCGCGGATGCTCTTCACTTCCCGGTAGGCGGCGAAGATCTCGCTCTCGTCCAGGCCCAGGCTCTCGGCGATGTACTGGTAGGCGTGGGTGTGGATCGCCTCCTCGAACGCCTGGCGCAGCAGGTACTGGCGGCACTCGGGCGCGGTGATGTGGCGATAGGTGCCGAGCACGATGTTGTTGGCGGCAAGCGAATCGGCCGTCACGAAGAAGCCCAAGTTGCGCTTCACGATCAACCGCTCGTCGTCGGTGAGCCCGTTGGGGCTCTTCCAGAGTGCGATGTCGCGGTTCATGTTCACTTCCTGCGGCATCCAGTGGTTGGCGCAGCCGGAAAGGTACTTGTCCCAGGCCCACTTGTACTTGAACGGGACCAGCTGGTTCACGTCCGTCTTCGCGTTGATGACGCGCTTGTCTTCGGCGCGGACGCGGGTGCGGGTGGGGGCGTCTCCCGCCGGGGTGGGCGCGGGGGGCGTGGTGGGCTGCGCGGGCGAGGTGCGGCCTGAGGGCGTGGAGTGAAGCAACTGCAGGCCGAGCGTGGGTGCGGATTCGTCTTCGAAGCTGAGCATCTCTACTTGTCTCCTTGCTGGCGTTATGTGCGCGCCACTTTTTGGTCTTTTAGTAGGGCGAAAACTTGGGCTCCGGACCGTTGCTGCGGATGCAGCGTCCGAAGCGACTGAAATTAATTCGACTCCGACACCATTTATTCAGGCTCGCGAGGCTTCGGCCTCGTGGACGGTCAACATCCTCAAATGCGGCTCGGCGCGGACGGCGGCGGCTTTCCAATGCAGGGCCTGGAGGTTCTCGGGGTCGCTCGAGCCGCCCAGGGCGCGGGAGATGATGAATTCCAGCTCCCAGCCGAAGGGCGAGTGGCGATTGCCGAAATCGACGTAGCGGACCAGGTTGCCCAGGCAGTCCTTGCGGATCTCCCAGGAATTGGCCCCGGAGACCGCGGTCGTCCGTCCCCAGGCGGCCCTTTTCAGGTCTTCCAACATGGTCATGTGGCTATGCATGGCACACCCCCTTCGTTGGTTTTTCCTGAGGGGGTACTTTGCTCCAGACCGCCGGGGCTGGTCAAGGCCTGGACCACAAGATATTGCGGCCGGTCCTACAGACAGTCACCCCATATTGTGGTTGGAAGTGGGGATAAGCTGTGGATAACCGGGTATAGAAGGGTATAAAATCGCCCGCTCCCCGGCCCTCGGAGGGGAGAGGGGGCCCTCTGAAGGCAGAGGGGGCTTTCGGTGCAGCCGCCTACTTCTTGCGGGAGGCGTCCCCGAAGCGCTTCCTGAACCAGTCGTCCAGCATCCGCTTCTCGAAGACCAGCGCTTCGCCCGTGTTGTAGGGGTGCGGCAGGCTGCGCAGGTAGTCGAGGTCGCAGACCCGCTCGCGCTTCTGGGTCGCGCCTTCCAGGCCGGAGGCGAGGTCGATGCAGGGGAAATCGGCCTTGCCCGTCATCACCCGGACGTCACCGCGGATGCGTGCGCGGCCAGCACGATCGACGTCAAAGACCTCGATCTGGACCCTGGTGCCCGGCGTGAGGTAGCGCTCGCCCAGGGCCTGCAGGTGCTGCTTCAACTCCCCCATCGCCTGCTCCGGGGTGCTCATCTTGTCGTCCAGGTCGGTGAAGCGGGCCGGGTCGGAATAGGTGACGGCTACGGACGCCAGGGCGGGGACCGAGGCGGCGAGGGCGAGGGCGAGAAGGAGGTGGCGCATGAGGGAATTATGAACCCCGAAAAATCGACTCCGACACCAATTTTCGGGAAATCGACTCCGACACCAATTTTCCAAAAAAGACGCCGCGTCGAGCGCGGCGTTGAGGGAGACGGGCCTACAGGAGGAGGCCCGCTTCAGGGTTCGGGTTGTTACAGGAACGGCGGGTAGGGCGCCGGCGGCTGGGCTTTGATGCCCGCTTGAGATTGGATGAATCGATCCCAATCTTCAGCGTTGTAGACGGTCGACACGTCCGCGGCATTGATCGCCGCTTCGAGCCACGCCAGTTTCTGGTCCATCGGCATTCCTTGGTTGAGCCGGTTCAAGGGCACTTTATTTGCCGAGCAAGTCAGGACGAGGACAGACGTTTTCCGGCGACATAGTCCAGTTGGCGTAGTCCCCCTGACCGGGCCAAGCGGCCCACCGGGCGCCGGGAGCCAACCACGAACAGGGGATGTCTCATAAGCAACATGCAAGAACCTCAAATCACATACCGCGGCATGCAGCACTCCCCCGCGATGGACGAACGCATCCGTGAGCTGGCAGGCAAGCTCGAGGACCTCCAACCCAAGATCACCCGCTGCCACGTCGTGGTAGACGCGATCGACAAGCACAAAACCAAGGGCAACCTGTTCGAGGCGCGCGTCGACATCCACGTCCCGGGCAAGGAGATCGTCGCCAATCACCAGCGGCACGAGGACGCCTACGTCGCGATCGGCGCGGCCTTCGATGTGGTGCTGAGGCAGCTCGAAGAGCAGGCCCAGATCCAGCGTGGGGAAGTGAAGCGGCACCGCGCGGCAGAACGTGGAGACACCCCATGAGCCTCAAGTCCGTACGAGCCGGTACCCCGTTCCTCACCAAACGCGACGACGGCGTCCGGAGCGCCAACGACGAGGATCCCTACCGCGCGGCCACCAAGCCGCCGGAGCCCACCACGTGCCCCAAGTGCCACGCCTCCTTCATGGATGGGAAGTGGACCTGGGCCAAGCCTGCCGCGAATGAGGACGCCGCGGAGATGCTCTGTCCCGCGTGCCAGCGCATCCGCGACAAGTTTCCGGCCGGCTACGTCACCCTCAAGGGCGAGTTCTTCAAGCAGCACCGCGACGAGATCGTGGCGCTCCTCCAGAGCCACGAGAAGAAGGAGATGGCCGAGCGCCCCCTGCAGCGGATCATGGGCATGGACGAGAAGAAGGACGGCAGCATGGAGGTCACCACGACGGATTCAACGCTCGCGCGCGGCATCGGCGAGGCGCTGCACGAGGAATACAAGGGTGACCTGAAAGTGCGCTACAGCCGGGACGAGAATCTCGTGCGGGCGGTCTGGAAGCGTTGATTGGGCACCGGCCTTCGCCGGTGTGACGGGTGTCGCCCCGGCGTATGCGGGGGCCCAATTTCCTAGCGGGTGTGATGCACCCGCTGCCCCAGCATCTCCGGCACCACCAGCACGCGTCCCTTCTCCGTCACGTGGAAGTACTTCGCGTCTTCCTCGAGGTTGTAGCCGATGCGCATGCCGCTCGGGATCTTGCAGTGCTTGTCGATGATCGCGTTGCGCACGTGGGCGTCGGGGCCGATCTCGGCGTGCGACAGGATCACCGAGTCCTCGATGCGCGAATGGTTGTGCACGCGCACGTTGGTGAAGAGGAGTGAGCGCCGCACAGTGGAGCCGCTGATGATGCAGCCGCCGGAGACGATGGAGTCGTAGGCGGCGCCACGGCGATCGGGATCGTCGAAGACGAACTTCGCCGGCGGGATCTGCTCCTGGTACGTCCAGATCGGCCAGTCGTGGTCGTAGAGATTGAGCTCCGGGACGACCGAGGTGAGATCGAGGTTCGCTTCGTAATAGGCATCCACGGTGCCGACGTCGCGCCAGTACGGGCGGCCGTTGGTCATGTTCACGCAGCTGCCGTGGAAATCGTGCGCGTAGATCTCGGCGCCGGCATTCACCAGGAACGGGATCAGATCCTTGCCAAAGTCGTGGGTGGAGTCCTTGCGCTCGGCGTCGTCGAGGAGCTGCTCGTAGAGGAAGCTCGCCTCGAAGATGTAGATGCCCATGCTCGCGAGCACCCTGCTCGGATCGCCCGGGACGGTGTACGGATCGCTCTGCGGCTTTTCCTGGAAGGCGGTGACGCGGCCGCGCCAGTCGGTGCGCATGATGCCGAGCTGGTTCGCCTCCGTCACCGGCGCCTCAATGCACGCCACCGTCATCTTGGCGCCGCGCGCGAGGTGCTCCTCGATCATGCGGCGGTAATCCATCTTGTAGACGTGGTCGCCGGCGAGGACCAGCACCAGCTCCGGGTGCTGGCGGCGGACGATGTCGAGGTTCTGGTACACCGCGTCGGCCGTGCCCTGGTACCAGTCGCCGTTGGTGCGCTGCTGCGCCGGCATCACTTCGACAAACTCATCGAAGCGCCCGTCGAGGAATCCCCAACCGCGCTGGATGTGGCGGATCAGGCTGTGCGACTTGTATTGCGTGCAGACATCGACGCGGCGGATGCCGGAGTTGATGCAGTTGGAGAGCGCGAAATCGACGATGCGGAACTTGCCGCCGAAGGAGACGGCCGGCTTGGCGCGCCACTCGGTCAGGTTCTTGAGGCGCGTGCCCCTTCCTCCGGCGAGGACGAGGGCCACCGTGTTGCGCACCGCCGCGCTCGCGCTGCGGAACTCGCTGGTCCTCTCGGTGATGTCGGGCGCGCTGACCCGATCGGAGATCTCAAGCATGTTTCCCGTCCTCTTCGATCGATAACCCCTTTCCTAGCATCGATAAAGTGCCACGGCTCACACGTACGTTCTACTCGCGTTCGTCTGAGGTTGATGCAGGACGTTTCCTACACCCCTGTCGCTGCGGAGCCGCAGGAGGATCTAGAGCGATTCCGCCACTCGCGCTGCGCCGATCAACGCGATGCGCTCGTCGGTGACGAGCTTCACCGGGATCTTCATCAGTTGCGCGGAGAAGAGCGACTTTGCGGCGAACGCGGAGCGGAATCTCTCCACGTTGAAGGACGGC
>JBKJTM010000116.1:0-2646 GCA_046590805.1 Usitatibacter sp. | reverse complement strand
GCTGCAAGACGCGCCGCGCTCGGGGCGAACGCCGAGCGTGACGGCCGAGGTCGAATCGGTCATCGTCAAGACGACGCTGCACGACAAGCCTGTGGCGGCCACGCACTGGAGCACACGCACCCTTGCCGCGCATCTGGGCTTGGGCGCCACGACCATTCGCCGCGTCTGGCGGCGCAATGGCCTCAAACCCCATCTGCAGGCTACCTTCAAGCTCTCGCGCGATCCGCGCTTCGAAGACAAGCTGGTCGATGTCGTCGCTCTGTACCTCGACCCACCCGAGCACGCCCTCGTGCTCAGCTGCGACGAGAAGAGCCAGATCCAGGCGCTCAACCGCACCCAGCCGGGCCTGCCGATGAAGCGCGGGCGCGCCGGCACCATGACCCACGACTACAAGAGGAATGGCACGACGACCCTCTTTGCTGCGCTCAACACCCTCGACGGTACGGTCATCTCGCTGTGCCAGGAGCGGCATCGCCACGAGGAGTGGTTGAAGTTCCTGCGTCTGATCGACCGCAAGACGCCCAAGCACTTGCAGTTGCATCTGATCGTCGACAACTACGCCACCCACAAGCATCCAGACGTTCAGGCCTGGCTCGCCAAGCATCCGCGCTTTGTCATGCACTTCACGCCCACCAGCGCCTCGTGGCTGAACAGGGTCGAGCGATTCTTCCGCGACATCTCCGAGAACCGGATCAAGCGCGACAGCTTCACCAGCGTGAGCGATCTCGAACAAGCAATCGGCCAGTACATCGAGCATCACAACAAGAACCCCAAACCCTTCATCTGGACCGCTACCGCCGCCGACATCCTCGCCAAAGTCACCCGCGCCAAAGCCGCCTCGGCCCAGCATGCTCATAAGTGCTGAACAAATCGGCGCACTCCACTAGGAAGCTCTACATCGCATGCGCCCCGACAGGTACATCGCAGCCGAGATCTTGGAGCCGCTTGAGCAGTCGGCGGATGGTCTTGGATCTGTCGTGGCGGTCGAAGTGTTCGCTGCCGAGGTCGTTGTACTCGGTGCCGTCGCGCAGCATGTGATACGCGGCGGTGAGCATGGAGGCGGCCACGGCGATGATGGCTTTTTTGGCACCGCGGCGCGCCTTGATGCGCAGGAACTGGGCACGCAGGTAACTGGTCTTGACGCGGACAGCGGCCCAGGCGGCGGTCACGAGGGTGGTCTTGATCCAGGTGCCGCTCTTGCGCAAGCGCGTGGATCGGCGCTTTCCGGCGCTCTCGTCGTTGCGAGGGCACAGGCCCGCCCACGACACCAAGTGCCCGGCACTCGGGAAGCGCGACATGTCCACGCCGATCTCCGCCACCAGGACGCTGGCCGTCAGGTCAGAGACCCCGGGCATCGTCGTCAGCAGGCGGGCGCGCTGCCGGATCGGCGCCAGCGCTTTTCCCACGGCCGCATCCAGCTCGGCCAGTGTGAGCTTGAGCGCGTCGACGACCTGCAGGTGCAGACGCAGCATCGTGCGGTGGTGCTCGGTGATGCGCCCGCGCAGCGCCTCGCGCAGCTCGGCAGACTTGTTGCGCGCCGTGCCCTGGGCCAGCTCGGCCAGCCGCGCCGGATCGCTCTGCCCGGCGACGATGGCATCGAGCATCGCCCGACCGCTCTTGCCGAGCACATCCGACAGGACGCTGCCGAGCTTGAGGTTGGCGTCCTCCAACACCTTCTGTATGCGCAGCGAGTGCTGCGACACTTCCCGCACGAGCTGCTTGCGGGTGCGCGTCAGGTCGCGCAACTGTTGGATGGCCTGCGGCGGCACGAAGCTGGAGCGGATCAGCCCGTGGGCGAGCAGATCGGCGATCCACATCGCGTCGTTCACGTCGGTCTTGCGGCCCGGAACGTTGCGGATGTGGGCGGCGTTGGCCAGCACCAGCTCGAACTCGGCCTCCAGCACATGCCACACCGGTTTCCAGTACACGCCCGTGGCTTCCATCGCCACGTGCGTGCAGTCGTGCTCGCCCAGCCAGTCGGCCAGCTCGAGCAACCCGGCGGTGGTGGTGCCGAAGCTGCGCACCTCCTGATGCATAGGCGGCGAGACGCAGCGCACGCAGGCCACGACGCTGTCTTTGTGCACGTCCAGGCCCGCACAGCGCGTATGAAGCACTTGCATGAGAACCTCCTTGCGGTCGAAGGGCACCGCAGGCAGTCCTCGTCATCGAACTCTACTAGGCGTGCTTCGGGGCGTCACCGCCCTCTGCCACATTCCGGGGTGCTCGCAGGACTGCGGGTCCAACTACTGAACGGGTTCGCAACACCAAGCAAACGCCGACCTCGTCAACAGTGCCCACGTTCATCCTACGACCACGCGCCATCCCTGCCCAGCCCCAACCCCAACCCCAGCTTCATGCCCCGGGGTCGGGCCCGCCCGATGGCGAACTACTGAGCGCGACCGTCGATTTCAGTGTCTAGACCCCCCGGGGGCGGCTCAGCGTCTTCATCCGGTCGACCGAGCGCACCGTCAGGCGCTGCGACTCGGCGCCGCGCCTGACCTCGAGCGTGACGTCGCGCTCGGCGCGCGAGTCGCGCCACAGCGTCTTGTAGAACGACGCGAGGTCGGCGATCGGCGTGCCGTCCACGGCGGTGATCAGGTCTCCCGGCTCGAGGCCCGCGTCCTCGGCCGGGCTGCCCGCGGTCAG
>JBKJTM010000106.1:0-4792 GCA_046590805.1 Usitatibacter sp. | reverse complement strand
TGCGCGAGGAGATCGCGTGGTTCGATCCGAAGCTGCGCGTGCACCGCCTGCCCGACTGGGAAATCCTCCCCTACGACCAGTTTTCGCCGCACCCGGACCTGATCTCAGAGCGGCTGTCGACGCTGTGGCAGTTCACCCACGGCGACTTCGACGCGGGCATCGTCCCCGTGACCACGGCGCTGCAGCGCCTGCCGCCGCGCTCGTACCTAGCGGGGCGCACCTTCCAGATCAAGGCCAAGACGACGCTCGACCTCGAAGGACTCAAGAGCCAGCTCGCCCTCGCCGGCTACGCGCACGTGCAGCAGGTGATGAGCCCCGGCGAGTTCTGCGTGCGCGGCGGATTGATCGACCTCTACCCCACGGGCAGCGCCGTCCCCTACCGCATCGACCTCGTCGGCGACGAGATCGAGACGATCCGCACCTTCGACGTCGATTCGCAGCGCTCGATCTACCCGGTCTCCGAAATCCGCATGCTGCCGGCGCGCGAGTTCCCGCTCGACGAAGAGGGCCGCGCGCGTTTCCGCGAGTGCTTCCGCGAGCGCTTCGAGGGCGATCCGACCAAGAGCCGCGTCTACAAGGACGTCTCCAACGGCGTGGCACCGGCGGGCGTGGAAGCCTACCTGCCGCTCTTCTTCGAGGGGACCGCGACCCTCTTCGACTACCTGCCGCCGGAGACGCGCACCGTGATCCACGGCGACGTGCCCGAGGCCGCGGAAGCCTTCTGGCGCGACTTGAAGTCGCGCTACGACCTGCTGCACGGCGACCGCGACCGGCCGCTGCTGCTGCCGCGCGAACTCTACCTTCCCGTCGAGGACCTGTTCATCGCGTTGAAGGGCTTCGAGAACCTGCGCGTCGATGAGCCGGTCGAGGCGCTGCCGCTGCCGTCGGTCGAGGTCGACCGCCGCAACGTCGAGCCGCTGAAGCTCCTCAAGCGCTTCGTCGAGCCCTTCGAGGGCCGCACGTTGATCGTGGCCGAGGGCGCGGGCCGGCGCGAGACGCTGTCGCAGTTCTTCGCCGAGCACGACTTTCACCCGGTGCTGGTGGACGACTACCAGCGCTTCCGCGATGCCGCGCACCCGGTCGCCATGACCTACGCACCGCTCGCGGCCGGCTTCCTCCTGCCTGCCGAGAAGCTCGCCGTGATCACCGAGGCCGAGCTCTACCCCGGCCAGGTTCGCCAGACGCGCCGCCGCGACGGGCGCCTGCGATCCAACGCCGAGGGCATGCTGCGCGACCTGGCGGAGGTGAAGCCCGGCGACCCGGTGGTGCACAGCCAGCACGGCATCGCGCGCTATCTGGGCCTGGTCACGCTCGACCTGGGCGAGGGCGCGATGGAGTTCCTGCACCTCGAGTACGAGGGCGGCGACAAGCTCTACGTGCCGGTGTCGCAGCTCCACGTGATCAGCCGCTACACCGGGGCATCCGCTGAGGGCGCGCCGCTGCATCGCCTCGGCAGCGGCCAGTGGGAGAAGGCGAAGCGCAAGGCCGCGCGCCAGGTGCGCGACACCGCCGCGGAGCTGCTCGACCTCTACGCCAAGCGCCTCGCGCGCGAGGGCTACGCCTTCCCGCTGCAGATGCAGGAGTACGAGGCGTTCACCGCGACCTTCCCGTTTGAGGAGACGCCCGACCAGGCCGAGGCGATCCAAGCCGTGATCGTCGACATGACCCTTGGCCGCCCGATGGACCGCCTGGTCTGCGGCGACGTGGGCTTCGGCAAGACCGAGGTGGCGATGCGCGCCGCTTTCATCGCGGTGGCCGCCGGCAAGCAGGTGGCGATCCTGGTGCCGACCACGCTGTTGGCCGAGCAGCACTTCGGCAACTTCAGCGACCGCTTCTCGAGCTTCCCGGTGAAGATCGCCGAGCTGTCGCGATTCCGCAGCCCCAAGGAGGTCGCCAAGTCGCTCGAGGGCCTCGCCGACGGGCGCATCGACATCGTGATCGGCACCCACAAGCTGATACAGAAGGACGTCCTCTTCAAGAACCTGGGCCTGGTGATCATCGACGAGGAGCACCGCTTCGGCGTCCGCCAGAAGGAGGAGCTGAAGAAGCTGCGCGCCCAGGTGGACGTGCTGACCCTCACCGCCACGCCGATCCCGCGTACGCTCGCCATGTCGCTGGAGGGCCTGCGCGACTTCTCGGTGATCGCCACCGCGCCGCAGCGGCGCCTTTCGATCAAGACTTTCGTGAACCGGCTCTCCAACGGCATCGTGCGAGAGGCGGTGCTGCGGGAGTTGAAACGCGGCGGCCAGGCGTACTACCTCTACAACGAGGTCGATACGATCGAGAACCGCCGCGAGGAGCTGGCCGAGCTGCTGCCGGAAGCGCGTATCGCGGTCGCCCATGGGCAGATGCGCGAGCGCGACCTGGAAAGCGTGATGCGCGACTTCTACCACCAGCGCTCCAACGTGCTCGTCTGCTCGACCATCATCGAGACCGGCATCGACGTGCCAACCGCGAACACCATCATCATCCATCGCGCCGACAAGTTCGGCCTCGCCCAGCTGCACCAGTTGCGCGGGCGCGTCGGCCGCTCGCACCACCAGGCCTACGCCTACCTGCTGACCCCGCCCGAGGAGGCGC
Source organism: Usitatibacter sp. (assembly GCA_046590805.1). Taxonomy (GTDB): domain Bacteria; phylum Pseudomonadota; class Gammaproteobacteria; order Burkholderiales; family Usitatibacteraceae; genus Usitatibacter. The sequence goes on along the minus strand of JBKJTM010000106.1, from coordinate 2,212 downwards.
TGTCGACCCTCGCAAAGAAGCGCCTGGAGGCGATCCAGGCGATGGAGGACCTCGGCGCCGGCTTCTACCTGGCGATGCACGACCTCGAGATCCGCGGCGCGGGCGAGGTCCTGGGCGAGTCGCAGTCGGGCGGCATCCACGACATCGGTTTCACGCTTTACACCGAGATGCTGGAGCACGCGGTTCGCTCGCTCAAGAAAGGCATCGAGCCCGATCTCACGCGGCCGATCAACGTGGCGACGGAGGTGAACCTGCACGCGCCGGCGCTGCTGCCGGAAGCCTATTGCGGCGACGTCCATGAGCGCCTGGTGCTCTACAAGCGCCTCGCCAACTGTTCCACCGACCCGGAGCTGGAGCGCCTTACCGAGGAACTGGTGGACCGCTTCGGCCCGCTACCCGAGCCCACGCGCGTGCTGCTGGAGTGCCACAAGCTGCGCATCCAGGGCGCGCCGCTCGGGGTGATGAAGATCGACGCCTCGCCCTCGGCGATCACGGTGCAGTTCGTGCCCGAGCCGCCAGTGGATCCGAAGCGCGTGCTGCAGCTGGTGCAGTCCTCGCGCATCTATCGCCTGCCCGGCCCCGACCGCGTCAAGATCGAGATGAAGCACGAAGACCTGAAGGCGCGGTCCAACGAGGTGCGGCAGTTCCTGAGGAAATTGGCGTAAGGAAGTGATCTCATGAACCTCGTCATCCAGGGCGAAGAAATCGAAACGCCCGACCTGAAGCACCTCGCGAAGCTCGCGGGCGGCGCCTCCATCGAGCGCGTTTCGGACAACGCCTTTCGTGTCACAGGTGCCGACGCGTCATCGAGCGGCGAAATCGCTGCCCACTGTGCGCTGGCCAAGCTCGACTGGGGCTTCGTGGAAGAAGGCCGCACCTTCGGCGACTTCCGGCTCCTCGCAATGGACATGGATTCGACTCTCATCGCGATCGAGTGCATCGACGAGATCGCGGACTTCGCCGGCAAGAAACCCGAGGTGGCCGCGGTGACCGAGGCGGCGATGCGCGGCGAGATCGACTGGCCCGAGAGCCTGCGCCGGCGCGTGGCCGCGCTCGCAGGCCTGGAGGAATCAGCGCTCGGGCGCGTCTACGACGAGCGACTGCGCTTCAACCCCGGCGCGGAGCGGCTCATCGCGGCGGCACGGCGCTGCGGCGTGAAGACGCTATTGGTCTCGGGCGGCTTCACCTACTTCACCGACCGCGTGCGCGACCGGCTCCATCTCGACTACGCGTACTCGAACGTGCTGTTGGGTGAAAGCGGCAGGCTCACCGGCAAGGTGATCGGCCCGCTGGTGGACGCGGCCGGCAAGGCGGCGCACCTGACCCGCATCGCAGGCGAGTTGGGCATCAAGCGTGAACAGGTGATGGCGATCGGCGATGGCGCCAACGACCTGCCGATGCTCGCCGAGGCGGGCACCAGCATTGCCTACCACGCGAAGCCGGTGGTGAAGGCGAAGACAGACTACGCGCTCGACTACGCCGGCCTGGACGGAGTGCTTAACCTTTTCCCGGAATCGGGGTCATCGTCCTTGTCGGGCACCGGCAGCGGGAAGTAGGCGTAACCGGGCTGCACCACCGTCGACTGGGAGCGCTCGCGCAGGGTCTCGAAGTCCTGGGGCTTGTCCCACCAGGTGGCGCGGTTCTTCCGCTGCAGCTCGGCGATCTGCGGGTTCTTTCGCTTCAGCTCCCGGATGAAACGGGTGATCTCGGACTCGTACATGGATGCCTTCACAAGCGTCTGATTCGATGGGATTTTAGCGGATAATGGGTCTCGAAATGCGCCTTACCTATCCACGCTCCTTCCTGTCCCTGCTGCTGATCGGCTTCACGATCGTCGCGGCCCCGCTCCTCTTCGCCCTGTTTTCCAACGCGCTCGCCTTCGAGCGCCTGGCGACGCTCTCGGAGAAGGCGGTGCACTCCGCGGTCAAGGTCACCCAGGCAAGCCGCTCGCTGGTGAGCACCATCATGTCCCTCGAGCGCTCGGCGCGCCAGTACGCGGTCGCCGGCGAGCCCACCTTCTTCGATTCATACCGCGCCCACCGCAACACCTTCCAGACGCTCAAGCGCCAGCTGGACTCGATGCAGCTCTCCGATGCCCAGCGGTCGCAGCTCGCGGCCATGGATCGGCAGGCCGACGCCATCCACCAGTTCCTCACCCGCACCGGGCCCACTCCGCAGCTCGCCCAGTTCCTCGCGCGCGAATTCAACCAGC
>JBKJTM010000322.1:0-11490 GCA_046590805.1 Usitatibacter sp. | reverse complement strand
ATGAAAGTCGCGCCACGGCCAATTCCCTCGCTCATTGCCTCCACGGTAGCACCGTGCATCTCGGCCAGTTTGCGTACCAGCGCGAGCCCGATCCCCAGGCCGCCACTCGGGCGGTCGAGCGCCTGCTCGCCCTGGACGAAGGCTTCAAAGAGGCTGTGGGCAAGCTCGAGGGGCAACCCGCTTCCGTTATCTGCGATCTCGAGACGCGACGTGGCGCCCTCGCGAGCGACCCGGATCGCGATGCGCCCATCCCGGGGAGTGAATTTGAGTGCGTTGTCGAGCAGGTTGCCGATGATTTGCTCGATGCGCGGCGCGTCGCCGGAAACCCAGGCCGGGGAAGTGTCCAGCCGCACTTCGTGCATGCCAAAGCGTCCCGCGCTTTGCCACGTGCTGAACAGGCGCTCCGCTGCCGCCGCGAGATCCATGGGAGCGGGGAAAAAGGAGATCTTTCCAAACGTCACGCGGCTCAGGTCGAGCAGATCCTCGACCAAACGCGTCATCTGCGCCGATTGCCGTTCGAGCACGTCGGCGGTTTTCAACACGAGCCCTTCGTTGCCGGGACTGCTGCGAAGAAGTGGCGCGCTCATGGAGATGGCCGCGAGCGGATTTCGCAACTCGTGGCTCAGGGTTGCGAGAAACTCGTCCTTCGAGCGGTTAGCCTCACGCAGCGACATCTCGGCGCGCTTCTGGGTCTCTTCCCTGTCGCGCACCGCGTCGCCCGCTTCCTGCAGTGCGTCGGCTACCTCGCGAACTTCATCCACCCGCGCCCGGGCCTCGAGCGGCGCCGCGTTTCCCTGTCCAATCGCCCGGGCTCGTGCCGCGAGCTGCATCATGGGCGCTGCGATCCTGCGGGTGAGGAATGCCGCCAGAGCGAGCGCAAGTCCCAGTGCCACCGCGACGCCCCCGGCCATCACCCCCGCGGTGCGCCACGCAACCGCCTCGACTTCGCTCGCGGGAACGGCGATGCCGACGCCGAAGCCGCTGAAGGATGAACGGCTGTAGCTCTGGAACGTGTCTACCCCCTCGACGGTGCGCCCGCGGAATTCGCCTTCCGGTGCGCGCTCCAGCGCGGCGCTGAACGCTTTGGACGCATGTTCCCCCGGCGGGCGCGGCGGAACACGGGCCACGAAGCGCTTCTGCACATCGACCACGGCAAGGACCCAGTCCTTCGGCAATCTCTGGGCTTTGAGCAAAGTTTCCAGCGACTCGGGCTTGACGAATGCCGTCAACACGTAGGCCACGCGACCTTCCACGAGCACCGGCACGCGGACGGGGACCCCCAGCTGACCAATGACCGGCCCATGGGACAGCCGGCCGATCGCGGGCGCCCGGGTCTCCACCACGCGCTGCGTCGTCTCAGGGTCGGCGCCAACAGGCAGAGCGCTACCGAATCGGGATGATGCGTTGGCGAGCTGTTGCCCCGAGGGTGAGGCGAGAATGACGTTATGCAAATGGGGCTGGGAGGCCAGCACTGCGACGATCTCGGCATGAAACGCGGCCAAATCCCCCGCGAGCAAAGAGCGGGATGTCGCGACCGCGGCAAGCGTCGTTATCGAGCCGCGCAATTCGGAATCGACCGCAGTCATCAGCGCCCGCGTGCGCTCCATGGCGGAGTGAATGAATGTCTGGCGCTCGCGCTCGACCAGCAGAGCCGCGATCGTCGCGGCAAATACGACGAAAGGCAGTACTGCGCTGATCGCGAGGAGCAGGAGATGGGACTTGAGTTTCATGAAGTGCCGTGGCCACGCTGCCTTGGACGATGGCGAAAGGGCCCCGCGGCTGCGCCTCAGCCCGGCGCGCGCTTGCCGTCGTTCAGCAGCAGCCAGCCGCGGATCACGCGGTACATGTACCAGAGGAACAGCAGCGTATACGGGATCCACGCGATCACGATGCCGATCACGGTGATCACCAGGATGAAGGTGACGATCCCGGCGATCACGATCCACAGGAGCCCCCACCAGAAGGTGCGCGCGAGCCACGAGTAGTGCGTCTCGACGAAGGTGCTCCTCACGCTGTCGCGGTTCATGACCCCGACCACCACCGCGACCACCGCGAGCAGCCAGAAGGTGAACGGCGACAAGCCGTGCATCAGGTACATGATGTGCGCGACCTTGGTGTCGGCCGGGCGGCCGGTGGTGCCGTCGATCTCAGTCATCCGCGATCTCCTCTCCGGGAAAGAGCTCCTCGTTGAAGCCGAAGCGCGACATGTCGGTCATGCGCTGCGGATAAAGAATGCCGTCCAGATGATCGCACTCATGCTGCACGACGCGCGCGTGAAAGCCTTCCGCCACGCGGTCGATGGGATTGCCTTCCTCGTCGAAGCCGGTGTAGCGCAGCTTCGTGTACCGCGGCACCACCCCGCGCATGCCGGGCACCGACAGGCAGCCCTCCCAGTCCTCCTCGACCTCGCGCGTGAGCATGGTGAGCTTCGGGTTCACCAGCACGGTGAACGGCACTTCCTCGGCATCCGGATAGCGCGGGTTGCTGGTCACGCCGAAGATCACCACGCGCTGGCCGACGCCGATCTGCGGCGCGGCGAGCCCGGCGCCGTTCCTCGACGCCATCGTCTCCTTCATGTCCTGGACGAGCGCGCGCAATTCCGGCGAGGCGAGCCTCTCCACCGGCTTCGCGCGCTCGCGCAGCACCGGGTGGCCCATCCGCAATACGTCACGCACCGTCATGGCGCTCCACCGCTTTCGCGACGATCAATCGCACTTTCGCCATCGTCTCCTCGACCACCTTGCCGATCTCCTGGATGGAAACGCTCTTCGCGCTCGCACCGCGCCCCGCGGCCGGGTTCACCACCACGGTGATCGCGGCATAGGGCAATTTCAACTCCCTCGCCAGCGCCGCCTCCGGCATCAGCGTCATGCCGACCATGGTGGCGCCGTCGCCGTCCAGGCGGTCGATCTCCGCCTTGGTCTCGAGGCGCGGCCCCTGCACCGCGGCGTAGGTCCCGCCATCGACCAGCGGCACGCCGGCCTCGGCCGCCGCCGCGCGCAGCATCTGGCGCGTCTCCTCGTCGAAGGGATAGGTGAAATCGATGTGCGTCACCGGTTGCTCGGCGCCCTCGAAGTACGTGGACGGACGCCCCCAGGTGTAGTCGATGATCTGGTCGGGCAGCACCAGGGTGCCGGCGCCCAGGTTCGGCGCGATGCCGCCCACGGTGGCGACGGCGACCACCCGCGTGACGCCGAGGTGCTGCAACGCCCAGAGGTTGGCGCGGTAGTTGACCTCGTGCGGCGCGAGCGTGTGGCCGTAGCCGTGGCGCGCCAGGAACACCGCGTCGGTCTTGCCGATATGCCCGAAGGTGATCGGGCCCGAGGGCTCGCCGTAGGGCGTCCGCACGATCTCGCGACGGGTGATCTCCAGGTTGGCGAGCTGCGTGAGCCCGCTGCCACCGATGACCGCGATCATCGGGGAGCCTCCGAACAATGCGCAGGGGTGTGCGACGGGTCGATTTCGGTGACGATTCTAGGCGCGAGTCCGCAGCAAGGTAGGTCACCTTGCAAGGACAAGCAACGACGAAGCGGCCCGAAATCGCCCGTCCCTCGAGATGCTGCCCGAGCTTCATACGGTGTCGCCGGGGTTGCGGCAGATGCGGCGTCTGCGTTGTTGCTCGGCGTGCGAAGGGGGCGTGCCATTCGCTGCACCTCGCGCCTAGCATCCATCCGCATCTGCCGCAACGCACATTCCCTGCTCATTGTTCAGAGGCTCCCTAGTGGTCTTTCAGCGCGTAGATCGCCGGCAGGTTGCGCCACAGGCCGTAGGCGTCCATGCCGAAGCCGAACACGTAGCGGTTGGGCACGGTGATGCCGACGAAGTCCGCGGTCACCGGCTTCTTCTTGCCGAGGTCCTTGTCGGCGAATACGCCGCTGTAGAACGTCGCGGCGCCCATCTCCAGGAGCTTCTGGCGGATGGCGGCGAGCGTGATGCCCTCGTCGAGGATGTCGTCCAGCACCAGGACCGTGCGGCCGCGCACGTTGTCGCGCGGCGCGAGCCGCCAGGTGATCTCGCGTCCCTGGATGTCGTTGTTGTAGCGCGTCACCTCGATGGCGCCGAATTCCAGCGGAAAGGACAGCCGCGGCAGCAGCTGCCCGGTGAACACCGCGGCGCCCCCCATCACCGAGAGCACGATCGGGAAGCGATCGTGCAGGAGCGTGGTGATCTCGCCCGCCATCCTCGCCACCGCCTGCTCCACCGCCTGGGCGTCGCAGATCACGTCGGCTTCCTGCAGCAGGCGCAGGGCCTCTTGCTGTCCTTTCACGATTTCTTTCCTTGCGCCGGACCCGGCACGGTGGCGAGGAACTCGCGGAAGTCTTCCGCGAGCTCGGGATGCTTGAGGGCGTAGTTCACGGTCGCCTGCAGGTAGCCCAGCTTGGAGCCGCAGTCGTAGCGCTGCCCCTGGAATTCGTAGCCGAAGACGCTTTCGTCGCGCAGCAGGCGGCCGATGGCGTCGGTCAGCTGGATCTCGCCGCCCGCGCCGCGGCGCAGGTTTTCGAGGAAGTGGAAGATGCGCGGGCTCAAGATGTAGCGGCCGACGACGCCGAGCGTGGACGGCGCGTCCTCCGGCTTGGGCTTCTCGACGATGCCCAGCAGCCTGGATACCCGGTCGGCCACCTTCTCGGCCGTCACGATCCCGTAGGAGGCCGTGTCCTCCCGGGCCACGTTCTGCACGGCGATCACGCTGCCGCCCTGCTTCGCCTGCGCCTGGACCATCTGCTTCATCACCGGGACCTGCGCATCGATGAGGTCGTCGGCGAGAATCACCGCGAAATGCTCCTCGCCAATCAAATGCCTCGCGCACATCACCGCATGCCCGAGGCCGAGCGCTTCCGCTTGACGGGTGTAGGTGCAGGTGATGCCCGAATCGAGCAGGCCGCGGACTTCCTTCAACAGCTTGTTCTTGCCATGCGCCTGCAGCTCGGCCTCCAGCTCGTAGGCCTTGTCGAAGTGATCCTCGATGGTGCGCTTGCCGCGGCCGGTGATGAAGATGAGGTCGGTGAAGCCCGCGGCCACCGCCTCCTCCACCGCGTACTGGATGAGGGGCTTGTCGACGATCGGCAGCATCTCCTTGGGAGACGCCTTGGTCGCGGGCAGGAAGCGCGTCCCGAGGCCCGCGACCGGGAATACCGCTTTGGTGATTTTTTTCATCTGGCTTTCAGCATTGCCTGGAACCCGTCTTCGTCCAGCACCGCGACGCCGAGTTCCCGCGCCTTGTCGAGCTTCGAGCCGGCATCCGCGCCGGCGACGACGTAGTTGGTCTTGTTGGAGACCGATCCGCTCACCTTGCCGCCGGCCGCCTCGATCTTCTCCCTCGTCTCTTCGCGGCTCATCGAGAGCGTGCCGGTGAGGACCACGATTTTACCCGCGAAGGGTCCCGCGGTGGCGGCCCGCGGCGCCGGCGGACCCTCGGCCCACCGGACCTTGGCGGCACGCAGGTCATCGATCACCTGGCGGTTGTGCGTCTCGCGGAAAAAGGCCGCGATCGACTCGGCGACGATGGGCCCGACGTCCGGCGCTTCCTGCAACTGCTCGATGGTCGCCTCCATCAGCGCGTCGAGACTGCCGAAGTGGCGCGCGAGGTCCTTGCCGGTCACCTCCCCCACGTTGCGGATGCCGAGCGCGTAAATGAAGCGCGCAAGGGTCGTCTGCCTGCTCTTCTCGATGCCCGCGAAGACGTTCGCGGCGGACTTCTCCGCCATGCGCTCGAGGGCGGCGAGGCTGGCCACGCCCAGCTTGTACAGGTCAGCGGGGGTGCGGACCACCCCGGCATCCACCAGCTGGTCCACCAGCTTGTCGCCGAGCCCCTCGATGTTCATCGCACGGCGCCCGGCGAAGTGCAGCAGCGACTGCTTGCGCTGCGCGGGGCAGATGAGCCCACCGGTGCAACGCGCAACCGCGCCCGCTTCGGTCTTTTCCACCGCCGAGCCGCACTGCGGGCACTTCGTCGGCATCTCGAACCAGTCGGACTTCTCGCGCGGGCCGGGCCTGGTGACGCGCGCCACCTCCGGAATCACGTCGCCGGCGCGGCGCACCACCACCAGGTCCCGCTTCCAGATTTCCTTGCGCCGGATCTCGTCCTCGTTGTGCAGCGTCGCATTCACGATGGTGGTGCCACCGACGAATACCGGCTTCAGGCGGGCCACCGGCGTCAGCGCGCCGGTGCGGCCGACCTGGATCTCGATGTTCTCGAGCTCGGTCGATGCTTCCTCCGCGGGAAACTTGTGCGCCACCGCCCAGCGCGGCGCGCGCGAGACGAAACCCAGGCGCTGCTGGTCGGCGAAGCGGTTCATCTTGTAGACCACGCCGTCGATGTCGTAGGCGAGGCCGGGGCGCCTGGCGCCGACCTCGCGATAGAAGGCGAGGAGTCCGTCGACGCCCTTCGCCACGCGGCGGTCCGCGGCGACCGGGAAGCCCATGCCGGCCAACGCATCGAGGAGCTTCGCGTGGGTATCGGGTACCGCATAACCCTCGCTCGCCCCGATCCCGTAGGCGAAGAACGACAGGCGGCGCTGGGCGGTGAGGCGCGGATCGAGCTGGCGCAGCCCCCCGGTCGCGGCGTTGCGCGGGTTCACGAACGTCTTTTCGCCGGCGGCCGCGGCGCGCTGGTTGATCGCTTCGAAGTCGCGGCGTTTCATCAGCACCTCGCCGCGCACCTCGAGGCGCCGCGGCGGTTTCCTGATCTCGAGCCGCAATGGCAGCGAGCGCACGGTGCGCAGGTTGGCGGTCACATCCTCGCCCACCGAGCCATCGCCGCGGGTCGCTCCCTGGACGAACAGGCCGTCCTCGTAGGTGAGCGTCACCGCGAGGCCGTCGAACTTGAGCTCGCAGGCGTACTCGACCGCCTCGGCCTCCAGCCCCTCGCGGCAACGGCGGTCGAAAGCGGCGACGTCCTCGTCGTCGAAGGCGTTCGCGAGCGAGAGCATCGGCACGCGGTGCGTGACCTCCTTGAAGCCCTCGCTGGGCCGGGAGCCGACGCGCTGCGTCGGGGAGTCGGGGCTGGCGAACTCGGGATGCTCGGCCTCGAGCCGCAGCAGCTCCTGGAAGAGCAGGTCGTAGTCGGCGTCGGTGATCTCGGGTGCGGCCTCGCTGTAATAGAGGCGGTTGTGGCGCTCGATCTGGCGCCGCAACTCCTGAATTCGTACCAGGTTACTTTTCCGCGACACGCGAGGCGACCCGTTCCCGAAATGTAACCTGGTACGAATTCAGCAGAAGAGGCGGCGCGCGAGAGCGCCGCCGGCGGGGACGCCGAAGCTTTCCATGTCGTTCACGATCTTGTCCAGCGAGCGGCGGATCGAGGCGAGGCCCGCCTCGGAAAGCGGCCGCCGGTTGTCGTCCACCAGCTGGGCGGTCAGATTCTCGGCGAAGATCACGGCGACCTGGACCATGTCGGCGAGCGTGGCCGCCGGATCGACGACCTGCGGCAGGTCGAGCGCGAAGGTGAGGCCGGCGTAGTGGTGCGCCGAAGCCTTGCCCGGCGCCTCGGGGATGGCGCGCACCGAGAACTCCACCGAGCCGTCGCGCGCGAAGCTCACCAGCTCGCCGGAGGCGGTTTCGGAAAGGCCGTGCTCGAGCGCGAGCGACTTCACCCGGGCCACCGGCAGGTTGGCGCCGAACTGGCCGACCACGTTCACCGCGACCTCGATGTCGGCGTCGGCGCAGAAGCGGTCGATGTCGAGCGCGCGGCCCGCGGCGGCCGCGGCGGATTCGCGCTGCGACACCGCGTTCGCCGAAGCGGCGAAGTCCGCGATCGCCTGGTTGAAGCGCTCGATCTCATCTTCCTGCAAGGGACCGCCGCGGCTCGCTAGCTGCAGGCCCACGCGCAGCTCGCGCCAGCTCTGCCGCGGGGAATTCTCGATCGGATGCCACTGCTCGTCGACGATGCCCTCGACGTGCACCGGCGTGCGATACACGCCCAGCGCCTCGATGAGCGGCACCAGTTGCTCGCGCATGATCGGGTCGTCGGCGAGGATCAGGGCGACGGTGTCGATGCGGCTGGAGATCTGCGCCGTGGCGCCGCCTTCGGCTTCCAGCGACTCCGATTCCTCCTTCGGCGCACGCGCGGCCTCCTCGGGCGCGGGGGTGGCGGGAATCCCGCCCATCACCGGCTCGCGGCGCTCGCCCGCCTTGGGCGCGTCGAAGAGCGTGTCCGGCGGCCTGCCGCCGAAGGCCTTCTCGGCCTTGCCGCGCGCGCGCTTCTCCTGCCACACGTTGAACACGATGACCAGGAGGATGAATACGCCGCCGCCGGCGAGGAGCGCGAGCTGCAAGTCACTCATGGGCAGTAAACCTTTGGAACACGGATGAACACGGATAACACCGGATAAAACGGATACTGGATTGTCGTGCCGATCGATTCACGACTCGAATGAATGGAATAAACCGGATCCTGGACGGTCGTGCCGATTCACTACTCGGATGAATGGAAGTGTCCGGGTTCATCCGCCTTTGTCCGTGTTCATCCGTGTTCCAAAGGTTCTCCGTCCCGCCAGCCACTCACGCCGCCTGTTTCCTGGCCAGCTCCATCGCGGCCTCGATATCCACTTCCACGATCCGCGACACGCCCGGCTCCGGCATCGTCACCCCGACCAGCTGGCTCGCGAGCTCCATGGTGATCTTGTTGTGGGTGATGAACAGGAACTGGGTCTGCGCCGACATCTGCCGCACCAGCTGGCAGAAGCGCTCGGTGTTGGGATCGTCCAGCGGCGCGTCGACCTCGTCCAGCAGGCAGAAGGGCGCCGGGTTCAGCTTGAAGAGCGCGAACACCAGCGCGATCGCGGTCAACGCCTTCTCCCCGCCCGAGAGCAGCTGGATCGACTGGGTCTTCTTCCCCGGCGGCTGCGCGAAGACCTGCAGGCCGGCGTCGAGGATCTCCTCGCCGGTCAGCTTCAGGCTCGCCTGGCCGCCGCCGAACAGCGCCGGGAACATCTCGCTGAAGTTCTGGCTCACGATCTCGAAGGTCTCCTGCAGCAGCTCGCGCGTCTCGCGGTCGATGCGCTTGATCGCGCTCTCGAGCGTCTCCACCGCCTGGGTCAGGTCGAGCGCCTGGGCGTCGAGGAAGTTCTTGCGCTCGCGCGCGGCGCCCAGCTCCGAGAGCGCGGCGAGGTTCACCGGCCCCAGCGCCGCGATCTCCTCGGTCAACCGGTTGATCTCGGCCTGCATCCCCTTGGAGCCCACGCGCCGCTCGATCTGCTCGGCCATCTCCTCGCGGGTGACACCCGCTTCCTGCAGCTGTTGCGCGTACTGCTCGGCGTGGGTGGCGGCTTCCTGCTCCTTCACGCGCACTTCGGTGATCTTCTCGCGCAGCGGGCTCAGGTTCTGTTCGACCGCCATGCGGCCTTCCTCCAGCGCGCGCAGCTGGTCGGCGATGTGCTCGAGACCGGAGCGGGCGTCGGCGAGCACGCGCTCGCGCTCGCTCTTCACGGTGAGCGCCGACTGCAGCTTCTCGCGCACTTGGCCCTCCTCGAGCTGCGCCAGCTCCGCGCTCACGCCCTCGCGGTTGGTGGAGAGCGTGGTGAGGCGCTCGCCCAGCGAAACCGCCATGCGCGCCTGGGAATCGACCTTCTCGTGGCAGCTCTTCTCGTGGAACTGCGCCTCGGAAAGCGCGCGCTCCGCCGCGGAGATCGCCACGCGCGCCGCGTTGAGATCCGCCTGAGCCTGCTTGGCGCGCGTTTCGAGGGCCTGCAGGCGCTGCACCACTTCCTCGATCTTCTGCGAGCCCGCCTGCAGCGCGTGCTGCGCTTCCGACATCTCGAGCCGCTCGCGGCGCTCGTCTTCCTCGAGCGTCGCCAGCTCCTCGCGGATCGCCCCGCGTCGCTGCTCTGCCTGCTGGGAGCTCTGCGCGAGCTTGAGGTACTCGACCTCGAGCGAATGATTTTGCTGGCGCGCGCGGTTGAGCTCTTCGCGGAGCTCACCCGCGCGGGCCTGCGCCTCGCGCGCTTCCTGGTCGAGCGCGCGCAGCCCGGACTCGACGCCCGCGCGGCCGCTCGAAAGCGCGGGGATGCGCCCGGTGAAGTCCTCGATCTCGCGCTGGCGCTGCAGCACGCCATGCAGCTCCGACTGCGGGCCGTGAAAGACGACGCCCTGGCGGCTGAACAGGTGTCCCGACTTCGCGACCAGCAATCCGCCGGGCGGCAGCACGCGGGCGAGCGCCATGCCATCCTCGCCCTCGGGCAGGATGAAGACGTTGGCGAGCGCGTCGCGCAGGTAGGCGATGACACCCGTGCGGGTGCTCGACACGACCGCAGCGAGCGGTTTCAGGTGCGAGGTGGCGGCGGCCGCTTCGGGCGCTCCACGCTCGACGAACACGGCGAAGTTGCCCGGAGGGGCATCGCGCAGCAGCTCGGCGAGGTTCCCCTCGTCGGCGAGGCGCGCGGCATTGAGGCGAACGCCGAGCGCGGCTTCGACCGCGTCGTCCCAGCCGGCCTCGACGTGGATCGCCTGCCAGAGGCGCTCGGAGCGCTCGAGGGCGTGCGCCTGGATCCAGTCCTTGAGCTTCGCGTCGGTGTCGAGGCGCGCCTGCTGCGACTGCAGCGCCTTCAACGACGCCTCGAGCCCGGCGAGTTCCCGCGTGGCTTCCTGCAGGCGCGTGTTGGCGGTGCGGCGCTGCTCCTCGAAGCCCGGCAGGCGCGCCTCGGCGTCGCGAAGGTCGGCGTCGACTTGCGTGACGCGCGCCGCGACCTCGGGGCGCTGCGATTCGAGCGCGGCGAGCTTCGCGGGCTCCGGGAACACCAGCGCCATGTTCTCCTGCTTGAGCCGGTTCTTGCGCGCCTCGATCTGCGCGAGCAGCTTCAACGCATGGGACTCGCGCGTCTCGTGCACGCCCTGGGCCTGCTCCGCGGCGTTCATCTCGCCCTCGGTCGCGCGCACCTCGGAGGCGGACTGGGTCGCCGCGGCCTCGGCGGCGGGCAGCGCTTCGCGTGCTCGCCCGAGTTCCCCGTCGCGCGTGGCGATGGATGCCTGCGCGGTGTCGATCTCGGAGCGCCAGCGATCGCGCTCGGCTTCGGCATCGCCCATGCGGCTCTCGACTTCGAGTCTCTCGCGCGAGATCGCCTCCAACTGGGCGGCCATGCGGCGGCGGTTCTCGGCGAGGAAGTTGATCTCCTGCTCGAGCCCCTGCACCTCGGCATTGGCGGCGTAGAGCGCCCCCTGCAGCTCCTGGAGGTGGTCGGTGCCTTCGTAATGCTTGCCGCGCAGCTCCTCGAGGGCGCGCTCCGACTCGCGCAGCCTCGCCATCTCGGCCTCGAGCGCGACGGTGACCTTCTGCACCTCGTTGGAGTAGCGGTTCTTCGCGGTCTCGGCCTCGCGCAGGCGCGTGAAGGCAAGCAGGTTGTGGTTCAGCGCGAGCTGCGCCTGCAGGCCCTGGTACTTCGCGGCCACCTCGGCCTGCTTCGAGAGGTGCTCGAGCTGGGTGCCGAGCTCGGACTGGATATCGGCCACGCGGGAGAGGTTCTCGCGCGTGTCCTCGAGGCGCAGCTCGGTCTCGCG
>JBKJTM010000243.1:0-5521 GCA_046590805.1 Usitatibacter sp. | reverse complement strand
ACTCCAGCCCGTGCGCGGCCACGACCGAAGGCTCATAGAGGTTGCGGCCGTCGAAGACCACCGGGGTCTTCAGCGCCGCGCGCAGTTCGTCGAAATCGGGGCTGCGGAACGCCTTCCACTCGGTCATGATCACCAGCGCATCGGCGCCCTTGACGGCGTCCATGGCGCTCGCGGCGAAGATGATCTCGTTGCGGCCCTTGTAGATGTGACGCGCCTCGTCCATCGCCACCGGGTCGTAGGCGATCACCTCGGCGCCCCGTGCCAGCAGCTCGCGGATCACCACCAGGCTCGGGGCCTCTCTCATGTCGTCGGTATTGGGCTTGAAGGCGAGCCCCCAGAGCGCGAACCGCCGCCCCTTGAGGTCCGCGCCGAAGCGGCGCGTGATCTTCTCCACCAGCACGCCCTTCTGGCGCTCGTTGGCTTCCTCGACGGCACGCACCACCTTGAGGTCGACGCCGTTCTCCGCGCCGGTGCGGATCAGCGCCGAGACGTCCTTGGGAAAGCAGGATCCGCCGAAGCCCACGCCGGGGTAGAGGAAGTGATAGCCGATGCGCGGGTCCGAGCCGATGCCCACGCGCACGTGCTCGATGTCGGCGCCGAGGCGCTCGGCGAGGAGGGCCAGCTCGTTCATGAACGAGATGCGCGTGGCGAGCATCGCGTTGGCGGCGTACTTGGTGAGCTCCGCCGAGCGGATGTCCATCAGCTGGATGCGCTCGTGGTTGCGCTGGAAGGGGGCGTAGAGCTCGCGCATCGCGGCGATCGCCTCCGGGTCCTCCGCCCCGATCACGATCCGATCGGGGCGCATGAAGTCCTCGACCGCCGCGCCCTCCTTGAGGAACTCGGGGTTCGAGACCATCGAGAAGGCGTGCTTCGCGCCGCGCTCGGCGAGCCCCTGGGTCACCGCGTCGCGGACCTTGTCGGCGGTGCCGACGGGCACCGTGGACTTGTCCACGATCACGCGCGGGCCGTCCATGTGGCGCGCGATGCCGCGCGCGGCCGCGATCACGTACTGCAGGTCCGCGGAGCCGTCCTCGCCGGGCGGGGTGCCGACCGCGATCATCTGCAGGCGCGCGTAGCGCGCGCTCTCCGCCGGATCCGTGGTGAAGGCGAGCCGGCCGTTGGCCACGTTGGCGCGCACGATCTGCTCGAGCCCGGGCTCGTAGATCGGGATCTCGCCCGCCTTGAGGCGCGCGATCTTGCGTTCGTCGACGTCCAGGCAGAGCACTTGGTTGCCGACGTCCGCGAGGCAGGCGCCGGTGACGAGGCCCACATACCCGGTGCCGATGATGCTGACTTTCATGGAATCCCTGCCGTGAGTGAGCTGCGGATGGATTCGAGCGCGGCCACCGGGTCGCGCGCCTGCGCGATCGGCCGGCCGATGACGAGGTAGTCGGCGCCCAGCCGCATCGCCTCGCGGGGCGTGACGACGCGCGCCTGGTCATCCGCGGCGCTGCCATCGAGTCGTATGCCAGGCGTCACGAGCTTGAACGCGGCGCCGAAGGCCGCACGCAGGCGCGGGGCCTCGAGCGCGGAGCACACCACCCCGTCCAGCCCGCACGCGTGCGTGAGGCCCGCAAGGCGCAGGACGTTCTCCTCGGGCGTGCCGGCGAAGCCGATGCGCTCCAGGTCCGCGGCCGAAAGACTGGTGAGGATGGTGACGCCGATGAGGAGCGGCGGCTTCGCCGCGCCGGCCACCGCTTCGCGAGCGGCCCGCATCATCGCCTCGCCGCCGCTTGCGTGCACGTTCAGCATCCACACCCCAAGCCGGGCCGCCGCGCGGCAAGCGCCCGCGACGGTGTTGGGGATGTCGTGGAATTTGAGGTCGAGGAACACTTCGAAGCCCCGCTCCTGCAGCCGGGAAACGACCGTCGGCCCTGCGGCGGTGAAGAGCTCCTTGCCCACCTTCACGCGGCAAAGCCGCGGGTCGAGGCGCGCGGCGAGCGCGAGCGCCGCATCCGTATCGGGGAAATCGAGCGGCACGATGACGCGCTTATTGTCCAAGCTGCATCCTCGCAAGGTGGCGCCCTGCGCTGTCCAGCTCCGCGGTGCGCCGCGGCGGGAAGGTCTCCCAGCCGCCGCAAGCCGGGCACTGCCAGAAGAACTGCCGTGCCTTGAACCCGCAGTTGGCGCACAGGTACAGCGCGAGGGCCTGGGCGTGCGAATGCACCAGGTTCTTCATCAGTTGCAGGTCCTGGCGGCGCTCGGCGGGGGCACGCACCAGCTCCGCGTCGATCAGGCGGTCGAGACCGACCAGCGTGGGGTTGCGGCGCACCTCGTCGCGCACCAGCCGCCAGGCGGCCTCGTCGCCCTCGTGCTCGGCGGTCACCTGGTAGACGACGTTCAGCAGGTCGAGGCCGGGATAGCGGTGCTGCAGGCCGCGCAGCAGCGCCAGCCCCTCGGGGCCGCGCCCGAGCGCCTTGTAGCTCTCGACCATCCCGTCGGCGACCAGCCCGAAGTAGGCCGGGTCCTGCTGCTCGATCGCCTTCCAGGCCTCGATCGCCTCGGCGTGGCGTCCGGCGCGCGCGAGCCACTCGCCGCGCAGCAGGTTCGCGCGCACGCACTTGCGGTTCGCGGCGAGCGCGGCCGCGAGATGCTCTTCGGCGGGCGCAGCCCGACCGTGGACGTCCTCCGTGATCGCGAGCTCGCAATGGTAGTTGGCGATCTCCTTCTGGTAGTTGCGCTTGGCGCTCACCTCGAGCTTCTTCGCGGCGTCGATCGCCTTGGCCCAATCCTTCTCCTGGATGTAGATGTCGAGCAGGTGCCGGTGCACCTCGGGGCCGGCCCCGCCTTCGTCGAGCTTGGTGAGCACCTGCTCGGCGTGGTCGAGGAGGCCCGCCTTGAAATAGTCCTCGGCGAGCTCGAAGGAGGCTTCGCGGCGCTGCTCGGGCGCCAGGTCCTCCCGGTTCACCAGGTCCTGGTGCATGCGGATCGCGCGGTCCACCTCGCCGCGGCGGCGGAAGAGGCTGCCGAGGGCGAACTGCAGCTCGACCGTCTGGGGATTCTCCTTGGCGACCTGCAGGAAGGACTCGATCGCCTTGTCAGGCTGCTCCTTCAGCAGGAAGTTGAGGCCGCGGAAGTACGACGAGGGCAGCGCGCGCGACTCCGACAGCAACGACTTCAAGTCGATGCGCGCCGCGATCCAGCCCATGCCGAAGAACACCGGAAGCGCGATCAGCCACCAGAACTCAAATTCCATGGATGTCGTGCCCGGGGGCGGGGCGGTCCGGTTCCGGCCTGGAAATGGCGGCGACCGCGGCCTCGCGCTCCACCGCCGTCCTCAGGCGCGCGAGCTCGCGGCGCTGGCGCACCACCGTCGGGATCCAGGCGAGCAGCCCGATCACGACGCCGCCCACGAACACCACCAGCAGCACGAACACCAATGGCGCCTGCCACTTCTGCTCCGGGAAGCCGTGGACGTCGATCATTTGCGAGTTCTTCACCGCGAACCAGACGAGGATCACGACGACGACGAAACGCAGTATCCAGACCAGTGCTTGCATTGGTAGATCCTTACCGTACCTCGGACATTGAACCGCCGAGGTCGCGGTCAGGACCCCCTTTCAAACCGTGCGTGCGGGTTTCCCGCACACGGCTTACCGGAGCCGTCTCAGAGCGAGGCGTTGTGCTGCGTCCCGGGTAGCGGATGGTCCCGCGCAGGCGATGCAGCCCGTGGTCATGGAAGAAGTCAGAGGTCCAGCGAGCCGATTGCCCGGGACGCAGGTGGCGGCCCTGGCGCTTGCGCAGTAGGCCGCGAAGGCGGTCCACCACGTATTCATCGACCTGCTGGAACTTGCTGGCGGCGTTCCCGGTGCGGAAGTAGTTGCCCCAGCCGCGCAGGATCGGGTTCAAGTCGTCGATGACGACCCGCACATCCTTGATCCCGCTGCGGTTGCGTCCGGTCAACTCCTTCACCCGCTCGCGCACCCGCGCCATGCTACGCACCGAGGGCCAACGTTGGAGGTAGTGGCGGCGGATGCCGCGCTCCAATAAACGCCCCGACACGCGCTTGTGCAGGTGACAGCCGAGGAAGTCGAAGCCCTCGCGTCCCTCGCTGAGGTCCACGCGCCGCGTCTTCTCGGGGTGCAGCTGAAGTTTGAGCCGCTCGAGGATGATCCCCATCCTGCGCTCGGCCTCCTCGCATTTGCGCTTCGTCTCGCACATCACGACGAAGTCATCGGCGTATCTCACCAGCTTGCCCAAATAGCCGCACTGGCGATTCCACACCGTGTCGAGGTAATGCAGGTAGATGTTGGACAGCAACGGCGAGATCACGCCCCCTTGCGGCGTTCCCGCCACGGAGCGCGTCTCGGTGCCATCTTCCATCACGCCCGCCTCCAGCCACTGCCGCACCAGCTTGAGAACCCGACGGTCGCTCACCCGCCGCTCCACCCGCGCCCTCAGCAGCTCATGATCGATGCTGCCGAAGTAGTCGCGGATGTCCGCGTCGAACACATGGTTGCCCCCGCGAGCACCTTGCTCGCGAAGAGCCTCCAGCGCATCGATCGCGCCTCGGCGCGGCCGGAACCCGTAGGAGCTATCCTCGAAGTCCGCCTCGAAGATCGGCTCCAGCACGAGCTTGGCCGCTGCCTGCACCACGCGGTCGCGTATCGTCGGTATCCCCAACGGCCTTCTCTTGCCATCAGCCTTGGGTATGTAGTGCCGCAGGACCGCCCGCGGCCGATACTTGCCTGCACGCAGCTCGGCGCCGATGCGCTCCAGGAACGCCTCGACCCCCTGCTGCTCGATCTCGGCGAAACTCTGTGCATCGACCCCCGCCGAGCCTCGATTGGCCCTGACTCGCCGCCACGCCTCCCACAGGACGTCACTCCGGTGGATTCGGTCATACAGCGCATGGAAGCGCCTACCCGGCGACCGCTTGGCCGCCGCCCATAGCCGGCGTTGGAGGCGTCGTACGTTGTCAACGGACCTTCGCCCGTCGGGGTGATTGGCCGAGGATGCTTGCCCCGGCATGCCCTTGCCCGTACCTCCTTCACCAGCACCAGCTCCGCAGGGGCCCTTCCCTCCGACCGCCTTGTTCGCGACGGCCATCAACGGTACTACCGCCCCCTCGGACTCCCGCTGCGCAGCGCTCGACTTCGCCTTCGGCTTATACGAGCCGCCTTGCCCCGACTCGGGCCGCGCAGACGGGTCTCTCCTGTTCCGTATCGAACCTTGAGAACGTGCTGCGCCCCCTACCCCGGGGAGACCCACCGCGCCATCCGGTTGCAGCGCTGTGGACGTGGCCTTCACCGCGACATGATCGGCTCGGCGCTCCCGTTGTAAATCTGACGAGGCTGCAGGCTTCACTTGATGTTGCGGCCCGCTCTCTTGCTCCCTCCTTGACGGAGGCTCTCGACGCCCCGCTCGGGCCGCAAGGCTCTCACCCTGGACCTGGGGCCTGCTATCGGGCTCTCCGGCGATTACCCGAGCGGGACTCGCACCCGCTGGCTCGTTACAGCACGACTCCGCTCGCTCGTCGGCTCTCACCTTCTCACTCACGGATTCTTCAGGACGCACCATG